>JAFOZC010000027.1 GCA_017391305.1 Oscillospiraceae bacterium
GAGTTCCAGCACGTTAAGCCCGGCAAGGGTGCTGCTTTCGTCCGTGTTAAGATGCGCAATGTCATCACCGGCGGCGTGACCGAGACCACCTTCAACCCCAGCGACAAGTACCCCACCGCTTACATCGAGAGAAAGAAGATGGAGTACTCCTATCAGGACGGCAACCTGTACTACTTCATGGACATGGAGACCTACGACATGGTTCCCATCGACGAAGAGACTCTGGATGATTCCTTCAAGTTCGTCAAGGAAAACGACACCTGCACCGTTCTGTCCTACAAGGGCAACGTATTCGGCGTAGAAGCTCCCAACTTTGTTGAGCTGGAAGTCACCAAGACCGAGCCCGGTCTGGCAGGCAACACCGCCACCAACACCCTGAAGCCCGCTACCGTAGAGACCGGTGCCGAGGTTAAGGTACCCCTCTTCATCAACGAAGGCGACCGTATCCAGATCGACACCCGTACCGGTGAGTATCTGGGCCGTGCAAAGGGCTAATTCTTCAGGAACGTATTTCTATTTTCTATCATAAGAAAGGAGCCTTCCCATGACACTTTCTGAAAAATCCGCATACCTCAAGGGTCTTCTGGATGGACTGAATATCAGCAAGGACACCGCCGAGGGTAAGATGATCGCCGGTATCGTTGATCTGCTCCAGGACGTCACCTCTACCATCACCGATCTGGAAGAGAATGCACTGGCCATCTCCGATGAGCTGGACGAGATCGAAGAGGATCTGGACGCCATCGAGGAATTCCTCATGGACGAAGATTTCGACGATGATGACGACGATGACGACGAGGATGACGATGACGACGAATTCGAGTTCGTAGACGATGACAACGAGGACTTCGATTTCGACGAGGACGTTACCTACGAGGTCACCTGCCCCACCTGTGGCGAGGTTCTCCAGTTAGACGAGGAGACCATTCTCGGTGAATCCACTCATTGCCCCAAGTGCAACGAGCTTCTGGAATTCGACTTCGACGAGGTAGAGGAATAAGCGACTAAGAACCAATACCGCCCGGATCTCCCACAAGAGATTCGGGCGGTTTTTTTGATTCTTCAATCGGGGCGGATTCGGGACTTGCACCCGTTAGAACATGCGCCCGCCGGGCACACAAGAATCAGCCCTTGAGTTGCCGATTTTATCGGAAACCCAAGGGCTGTTGCCATGCTCAATATTCTATTAAGAGAAGAATGCTTCTGCGCTGTCGCCGTAGGCAATCATGGCCTGCATCAAGGTCAGAACAGTTCCGGTTTTGCCGTTTCCGTAGGTGTCAATACTGTACTCCATAGTTTCAGAAATTTGGGTGTCCCTTTCATAAACCGCTACGCTCATAACTGTTCTCAACTCAGCAGCTAAGAGCCCATCAAAGTGAAAGGCGTAGTAGTTTCTTTCCTCAAGGTAAAGCTCTGATTCTGTCAGGATCACCGTTTTGGCTGTTCCGTCATTGCCCACATAGGATACATGGAGACTCAGATCCTCCATGCTACCTGCATATCGGGTCATATCTACAATATAGCGAACAACGATCTTGCTATCCAGACGCAGGGGCGTACCGACAATAGACACAGTGGGATCGGACAGATCACCCAGATACTTTTTGTTATTTCCGAAGGTGACTGTTGCCGGATCTGTCAGATAGGCTCTGTGTGCATCGGTCATTGCACTGTCTGCAAGGGCATCTGTGCGGTATCCCTTCCAGAGCTGGGCCTTGGCGCCGTACTGCAGGAGGTTCGCGCACACCTCTTTCAGCGCTTCCGGCTTCGTCGCACTGTTGAGCTGGCTGTAGGCATACGTGGCAATGCTGTAGAAATCCGTGGGGGAAACATAGTCTTTCCCGTCCTTTTGCATATGCAGGGTTGCTTCCACCACATTATTCATTTCCAGAGAGATCAGACCATTGAGGACGAAATAATAATATCCGTTCCGAAGTTCCGGCTCTAAGAGGAATGTTTTCGTCTCCACAAGGGTATTTCCGCCGTAAACAGGGGCAACACATTCCATATAATAGCTGTCGTAGTCCGCCAGAGCATCGACCTTTACCGCATAGTTAATGGCAATATCGCTGGTCAAATTCAGAGTGTGGTTGATCTTGAAACTGCTGTCTACAACAGGTTCCACCACTTCTGCCGCGCCGCAAATGCAGGTTCCCTCTGTAAATACGTGATCTTCTCCATAGGAATCCTTGCAGTAATTGCAGGAAACGGTGTGAGTACCGTCTGTGTTGTCACAGGCAACCAATTCATGCTTGGGGCAGATGTAGGGAAGATCACTGTTTACGCCGTCTCTGCGCACCCACAGTTCCACCATGCGGTTGAGCTTCTCGGGAATTGTATCTGCCGTCAGATCCGATACCGTAGAGCCTGCGCCTGCCAGACCCTTATCGGATGCATAATAGCAGAAGTCCGCTCTGCCGTTACTGTACTTGGTAGTAATGGCATTGGCGAAAACACCCTCTGCATTAGAGGTATATTGGCTGTAGGAATTGAGAACGCGGCCGTAGTTTTCCGCCGCAATGCCGGAACTGCCTGCCCCGGTGGTAATAGAGCCTGTATAAGCACAGCTCAGGATCACACCACGATTCTCACCTGCAATACCACCGTGAGAATTGCCACCGATCCGGAGCTCACCATAGAGTCCGTAGTGGTCGGAGATGGGATAGCCGTTTACCTTGTCCAAAGCAACCTTGTAGTAAGGAACATCCACATTGTTGGTGATGAACATAACGTCTCAGCGGCTGGTCGGGGTTTATTTGTAGGAGCTGTAGGTGTTCTGATCCACGGGAGTACCCAGCTCCACTGCGGCATAACGGGCCTCTGTCAACTTCTTACTCAGCTCCTGTGCCATCTTGGAAGAGGGCTGTGCATTAAAGTCGCCGATGATGTGGAAATAGATCTCGTTATACCCCTTGGCCTCATACTTTTCCATAAGGGCGTTCATGCGGTTCATGATCAGCTCCATGCCCTTGTCACGAGCCAGTTCTACCTCGTGATCCAAATGGGCATTGGCGGCAATGATGAGCATATTGTTGCTCTTGACCTTCAGAACTGCGTAGGTGCAGGTACGGTAATGGATCGCACCCCAACCGTAAGAGATCTTATCCGGGGTCTCACTGAGCCAGAAGGTACCCTTTTCCAGAGCGGAGAACTTACTGCTCTTCCAGTAAATAGGAGTTCCCGCCTCGGAAATGGAGGTATTGCCGTAAACAAGCTGCTTTTCGTAACCTGTGAGAACACTGTCAATGGCAGTCTTCCACACAGAATCGTATTCCTGGAAGCCGATGATATCGGGAGAATAGTTCTTGAGGAAGGTCTTCATACGGGGGATTCGCTCTTCCACACTGTTGGGAGAGGGGTCATTTGCACGGGAGTAGCGGACATTCTGACACATGAGTGTGTAATCATAGGTGGTCCAGGTAGATACCACATCAGCACTGCTCATACAGCCCATAACCAGACCTGTATCATTGATGCCAACCACAGTACCTGTGTTGGTGTTACCGGAAACCGTAGCATCTTCCACATAGAGGAATTTTACAGTGCCTTCTTTGAGATATCCCACAAGACCCTGTGCGTTATCTCCTGTAATGACAAAGTTCTTAAAGCAATGTCCCTGTCCGTCAAGGACACCGCAGAAGGGTGCGTTCTTTGTTCCCATAGAGGGAATTGCCTGTCCACCGAAGTCCAGATCGGCAGTAATGCGAATATATTGATCCTTATAGCTGTTACCGTCATTGACCGCTTCTGCAAGAGCCAGATATTCTTCTACAGAGCCAATGTCCATAACGCTTGCCCATTTTGCATAGAAGGTTTTGTCCCCTACAGAATCGGGATCGATCACCGCCATAGGCTGGCCGCTAAGGTTCTTATTCTCAAACCAACCGGCAAAGGCGTAGCCTTCTTTGGTCAGCAGGGTCTCGTCGGGGAGACCTGCCCCGGGAGCCTTGGTATAGATAGAAGCACCTGTTTCTGTCCATGTGCCACCGTTTGTCTCATAGCTGATAGAGAAGGGCACAGCCGTGGGATAGGCATAGGAGGTAATGGCATCGGGAGCAGGATATCCTTTCGTGCCATAGTAGTATTCTGCATTGGTAGAGGGCAGATCGTCCCCTAAATTAGCGCAGATGGTCTGATAGTCCAGCTGGATCCCATCTGCGTAGGAATACAGACGGGTGCAGATCGCAGGCTGTTGGTTTTGCGTACAGATCGCAGGAGCCACAGGCGTATTGGTAAATACCCCTGTGCTTGTGGTCTTACGGGAAGAGGTGTTAATGTAAGAGCCCACAATGCCGGACTGGAACCGCTGGAGATTGGTTGCAGAGCCCGCTACAGACACATCGCAAGCGGTTTTCAGATAATAACAATCCTTAAAGGCAGGGGTATAACCCTCCTTCACACGGGCCAGAGCAGCCACATCACTTGTGGCAGTAACAATGCCTGTATTGAAGCAACCGGTCATCCGGATGTTTGCCTGTCCCCAGCCTGCAATACCGGCGGCGCCTCGTTGGGTGGCGGTAATGGTACCGTAGTTACCGCAGTAGTTAAAGACAGAGCTCATTCTTGCCACACCGGCAATACCGCCGATGCCGTCACTGCCGGTGGTGGATTTGATACTTGCGCCGTTGGTGCAGTACTCAAAGGTACAAGCATCTGCATAGCCGGTAATACCGCCGGCCCGGTTACCCACAGTGACAGAGCCGTTATAAATTTGCAGGCCGTTAAAATAAGCCTGATAACAGCTGCCGAAGAGACCGCCACCGTTGAGAGCGGTGTCCTTGACCTTCAGGTTAAACACTCTAAAATTGTTTCCGTAGAAGCTACCGGAGAAGGACTTAGACCAATCGTCATTGGCAACAAATTGCCCAATGGGGGTATGGAGCTCATACTCCATATTGATGTCCCCCAGCATGTAGAAATCCTTACCGGCAAAAGTCACGCCGCTGTTCACAGCCGTTGCCATCGCCGTAAAGCCGGCGGCATCGGTCACAACATAAAGCTCTTCATTGGGGAAAGTGCTGTAGTCAACAATATTGGCCGCATCAATGGTCACAGTGAGGCTTGCATTCTTTGCAGGCATGACGAAGCTACGGTCACTGACCGTTCCTGCATTGGCACTGAGGCTCACAGCGATATTTTCGGGAACGCCAACGGTGTAGATATCCCCGGCATTTAAATACATGGAGGCAGTTGTGCTCTTCCCCTTGGCAACATAGGTAACAGCCAAATAATACACACCGGCGGTCTTCCGCAGTTCGGGGAACAGCGCACCCTGAGACCATACAGGCTCCCCGCCCAAGGGAGATCTCACATCCAACACACGGGCAATATTGCCACTGGCCAGCCCATGGCGAGAGGCCTTAAGCTCTCCTTCGGACCAGTCGTATTCTGTGTAGCTACCGTCAAAATAGTAGTTATTGAACATGGCCTTGGGCTTATTGCTCTCTGTAATCTTGTTGCTGTAGCGACCGATAGCGTATTTGGTCTCTGCCACAAGCTGACCCATATTGAAGCAGTTATAGATCTGTCCAATGTAGCTGTCACTGCTACCCTGACACCAGCCGGAAATGCCTGCGGCAACTTTGATGCCGGTGGCAATACCTGCAAAATAGCAGTTTTTCGCAATAGCGCCCTGTTGCAGGCCGCCTACGATACCGCCTACGGAAAGAGAAGCGTAGTCGCCGGAAATGGTAACGGAAGAAGAGCTCCAACAGCACTCGATCAGGCCCTTTTCCACGATACCTGCTATGGAACCGGCACGCCAGCCATCCTTGCTACAGGTAGCAGTGAAAATACCGGCTTCCATGCCCAGATTCCTAACCACACCGGTAGCCGTTACTTTGCCAATAAAGCCGCAGTTTAAATCATTGGTGGTAACCGTCAGCCGCTTGACCGCATGGAATCCACCGTCGAAAGTTCCCGCAAATTCCACAGGGGGCACATAAGAAAAGCCGTTCATATCAATGTCGCAGATCATGTACAGCGTCTTCCCTGCAAAGGTGTCACTCTGTCCTAAACGGGAAAATTCCTGCAAGCCCTGTGGGGTAGAAATTTGGAATTCCGTAGCATCGGGATACCTCTCATAGAGGAGAATATCCGGGATCCCCTGTACAGCCTGTCCTTCTGCCGAAACTGTAGCTTGTACAGAAAACACACCGAGAATACAGGCGAGGGCGATCAGAATACTGAGTACACGTTTTGTCATCGTTCATGACCCCTTTCGGTTCATATATATACGATTTTACTCTATCTCCTCAAATAAATCAAGTCAAATAGTCCCAAACACGGAAATCCTTGGAGCATCGGGTAGGAGGCTGACCCTTAGTCGGTCAGCCGACCTCCCACAGAACCGTACGTACCATTCGGTATACGGCTCCTCTATCCTTCCCGCTACCGGGCGGATTCGGGACTTGCACCCGTTAGAACATGCGCCCGCCGGGCGCA
>JAFOZC010000184.1 GCA_017391305.1 Oscillospiraceae bacterium
AGCCCTGTCCGGGGGCAGATGTAGCAAATATTCGGAAGCACTGTCCTATGCCCTAAAACCGATCGGTGGGTATAGGACAGGCTTCCTGTTTCTATGGCAGGAAGAAGCCATCACAAGGGGGAGACATGCAATGACTCCTTCGCCACACAAACCAATGGATTTATCGAACAATTTTCGTTCGGAACTTGAATATTCCCGAAAATTCTACACGTATTCCGAACGAAACGTTCCATGACGCAGAACCATCCCTGTCCTGTTGCATCAGTAGAATTGTTGAACAGATCGCTCCTCTCCTGTTTCTAAATCCCTAAATACATATATTACACTTTCTTTAGATTTCTTTTGACATATGAATTCCATCGGGGAATTTCGGCCACTGGGCCACTCAGCCCCCTGGATCCATCGAGGATAATTTTTATCAGAAATATGAAATAAGGATGCAATATTCTCTTTCGTAATTTTCTTTCTCATAGTCTTGGGGCGTATACCTACATTCTTGCGAACAATCTGTTCTATATAGGGCTCCACCTCGGGACCACCGAAGCATTCTCTTACAGCATCTAAATATAAATCAAACATATCCTCATAGATGTTCGCATACTTTATATCAGGATAATGATATCGGTATAAGTCGTATAGAGAAGAGGACAAATTTAAACTATCTCCAATGGAGTTATCAAAACGCATAAATGTCATCAACAATTTATATGGGTCAAAATTAACATTTCGTAAGACATCGTAATTAACATATTCCCAAATGCTATGGCCTCGATCTTCTTTCGCTTCATCCGGAACGAGACTTGAAATATAGCGCTTCATTTCATCATTCTCGCGAAACAAGGGCAAGAACTGCTCCATCGGCATTATACCTTCAAGCATTTGCCGCACTATTAAAGTCATTTTCAAATACTCCTTTGTTATTAAACTTGCTACGACAACAATAGGACATAACACATAACACACATAACACAGGGGACGGTTCTGTGTGCTGAGAAGATTTTAAACTTTTTATCATCTCAACACACAGAATTCTCGTCACTTCCGGATAAAACAGAACTATTTCTCGCAACACAGAGAACCGTCCCCTGTGTTATTGGCACAAGCAAAATTCACGCTCAAAGCTGTTCTCAGTGCAAAAGTAAACCAAGACACAACTCCGTCCCCTGTCCTCTGCTACCCCTGTCTTATAGACCATGTCTGTGGCGTTCTGAAGGAATCAATAGTATGCTCGGTACGTATTCAATAAGAGTGACAAATAATAAATATACGTAGGGCAAAAATACTAATAGCGTTAATGACCAACCTGCACCGTTAGTTATAATCATGCAAACATAAGACAAACTACAAACAGCAACGATAGCGATATTTAGCAAGTTGATGCCAAAAGAAAACCACAAAAAGAAAGATTTGTGTGGGGCAACTTTACAAAGTTTCCATAAGAAAATTTGGTTAACGAGAGTGTGTAGCTTTATTCCTGATATATTCCCTTGTCTTCTTTCGCGTTTGGTTCGTTTAGGATAACCTACTTCCAATATATTTCCTAATTGTATATACCAAATAACTCCGCAAATAACAATATCCATGACAAAGAAGAAAAAACCTATAAAAACACTTTGCGTAATCGTGAAGTTAGGTTCCTCCACCCATAGTTCTATTAAATTACAACCTAATAGTATATTACTAAACATTGCCATGTATCCACCTACTCTATACTTAATACAGGGGACGGTTCTGTGTGCTGAGAAGATTTGCAACTTTTTATCATCTAAACACACAGAACTATCGTCACTTCCGGATAAAACAGAACTATTTCTCGCAACACAGAGAACCGTCCCCTGTGTTATGTGTTATGTGTGTTATGTGTTATAGCTACACTTTTCATAAAAATGCCGGAATAAAGAATATGCCTGACATTAAGAAGATCATAACCGTCAATATCCATATGGATGTACACGAAAAGGATTCCAAAGAAGCAATTCGAGGAAACCCTTTCAAATAAACAATGGTAGCTCTGGGATGCAGGGTTCTCCTGCCTTTTTCCTCAGCACCCTGATAATAATATACCTTTCCCTTCACCTTGTAGGCATAGGTATATTCCGTGTACACAGGAATATGTCTTCTTTTGATCCAAACATTTCGATAGCTTTTGCTCTTGTGTAGCTCAGCAGATACCGCAATCCAGCGAGATTGGTTGCTACTGTATAGGCTCAAGCATAAAAAGCCGAGAGCTATTGTCAGAAATATTCCACCAATGCATAAAAAAGCGATCACGGCAATCCCTCCTTGCAAAAATATTATACTGACAAGAATACAGAAAATCAAGACTGACTTAAATTTCAGGACAGGGGACGGTTCTGCGTGCTGAGAAGATTTGCAACTTTTTATCATCTCAATACACAGAATTCTCGTTACTTCCGGATAAAACAGAACTATTTCTCGCAACACAGATAACCGTCCCCTGTGCTAGGTCTACTAAGCACACCATTATTCACAAGTATACCGATTAAATTGTATGCATTAACCGACTTTTTAGAGCCATATAACGCAGAACCCTCGTCAATAGCGGTTGCAACGTCCGAAAATTCAATGATTTTTTTCTTGACATTATCAGGGATTGATGTTAAACTCTCAGTAATACCAAGATTCTCAGCAGCGGCGGTAAGCTTAGATGTCTTACCAACGCTTCCTTGCGCTGCAAGGCCCCGAGACAAAGGGGAAGCTGCTGAATTCTTGGTATTATTTTTTTGCTTTTCCCCTTTACGTGACTGATACTGCACCATATCCGGAATTTCGGTCTCTGTGCGCTCGTGAAGAAAGTCATCTTCTTTCAGTGCATCAAAGAACTGTATAGGAACACAGGACAGGGGACGGTTCTGTGTCCTGTGTATTTTTTCACAGAAAATCTCAAGCTATTTTGTTCATTTTCTATCAAATTCATAACTTTTTAAACTAAGACAGAGAACCGTCCCCTGTCCTAGATACGAAAACATTATACCACAGTCTTGTCCGAAATGCAATTCTTCTGTTGGACCAATTCCTTTCCTCTGCTTGCATTTTGGAGAAAAATAGAGTATGATAGAGGCAGAAAATATTCTGAAGGAGGTCTGTATGAAACAGTATTTCGATCCCTGTCTTGCTCCCGGTGAGGACGGTCTGCTGCCCCGTACCGGGTTACTTCCTATGTCCGCCGCCCCCTATGTACTGCTGCCCGGTGATCCGGGAAGAAGCAAGGTGATCTCCGGCTTTTTCCGAGATGCGGAGTTCACCGCCCATCGGGGTACTTTTGCCACCTATACCGGACACACGGACAACGGCACTCCCGTTGCTGTTACCAGCAGTGGTATGGGAGCAAGCTGTGTGGCCGCCGCCTTGGAGGAGCTGTCTGCCGCCGGTGCCAAGGCTGTGATACGTGTGGGAACCTGCGGCGCCATTCAGCCCGATCTGGTTCCCGGTCAGATCGTCATTGCCTCCGGCTGTGTCCGTGGGGAAGGCGCAAGCTACGAGCTTGTCCCCCCGGAATTCCCCGCTGTGGCAGATCCCCATGTGGTAGCTGCCCTCATGGAGGCCGCAGAGGAGTTTGGAGAGGATGCGGCGGTGGGTCTGTACCGCAGTCACGATGCCTTCTATATGGAGTCCAAGGCCGCCCACCCCGGTCTGCGGGAACGGATGGAAAAGTGGATCGAAACAGGGGTGCAGGTGGTAGAGAACGAAAGTGGCACGCTCTTCCCCTACGGCCATCTTCTCGGTCTGCGAACAGGCTGTGTCTGTGTGGTTTTCTCCAATATGTTCGTCCCTCCCGAGGAACAGAGGAAGAATCCCTACGGCGATCCCACAGATCCCGAGTTTGGCCCCCGTCGCATTGAACGTGCCGCCCGCATTGCTCTGAGAGCTGCGGAGATCTTAGAGGAGGGCTTGAAATGAGTTTTCAGAGTAAAAAGCTGACCCACCCCAACGGCGGTATGTACCATTTGGGTGTGGCAGATGGGCAAATTGCCAAAAAGGTTCTGCTCCTCTCCGATCCCCGTAAAGTGCCTCTCTATGCCGCCTATCTGGACAATGCCGAAAAGGTGGCAGAGCATCGGGAATATGTGACCTACACAGGGAGCTTTGAGGGCACCCCTTTGAGCATTATGAGCTGTGGCTTCGGCTGTATGCCTATGGCCATTGCCGTAGAGGAGCTGAAGCATCTGGGGGTAGAAGAGATCATCAAAATCGACTGCTGTCCTGCCATAGGTACAGAATTACAGCCCGGAATGCTCTGTGCCGCTTCCGGCGCTGTCCGTGGGGAATACGCCAGCCGAGAATACATTGATGTTTCCTACCCTGCGGTATCGGACATGGGCCTGATGCGGCGGCTTCTGAGAAGCGGAGTGGAGCATGTAGGGCTGTTCCGCAGTCACGATGTCACCTCCTTGGAAACGCCCCGTACGGAAGCCGGCAGGAAGAAGCTGGCTTATTGGGAGAGCCTTGGCGTACAGGTCATTGACGGAGAAAGCTCCGCCATGCTGGTCATTGCCTCGATTTTGAAGCTGAAGGCCGCTTCCTTGGCTCTGATCTCCGAAAATTACAGCAGTGGAGAGTCCCTGCAAGTAGAAGAAGCTCAGCGCAAGGCCCTCTTCCAAACTGCCGCAAGAGCGCTATGCCTAAGATATGGAGGTTCTCTATGAAGGATGGATTCCTGATCAAAAATGTTCTTCTCCCCTCTTTCTCGGATCTGCGTACCGAAAAGGGAGATGTGTATATTGAAGATGGCCGTTTTGCGGAAATTGCCCCCTGCATCGACCGTCCCTGCAAGGTAGTAGACGGCAAGGGCATGCTTCTCCTCCCCGGTATGGCAGATATTCACACCCACATGGTGCAAAGCCTGACAAAAGGCCCTCTGGATGATCTGAATATCACCGACTGGCTGAAGAAAATGCTGAAGGTACAGTGGTCACTCAGTGAAGAGGAGTGGTACTACGGTGTGCTCTTAGGCTGTCTGCAAAGTCTCCGCTACGGTGTCACCGCCATTAACGAAATGACCTATTTTCCCTGTATTGATGCAGTGGTGCAGGCCTATGTGGATGCAGGGATCCGTGCCAGCTTCGGCATCAGCTCCACCAATATTGCAGAAAACGAGCAGACCAAGGTGCTTAGCGTAGAAGAATGCCTCAGACAGGCCGAGCATCTTTACAGCCGTTGGCACGGCAAGGGTCTGCTTAGAACCACCGCCGCCCCTCAGGGACGTCCCGCCTGTACCCCGGAGCTTATGGTCGCTCTGAAGGACTTCGCACGGGAGCGTGGGCTCATCTATCACACCCACATGGCAGAGGGCTCTTTTGAGACAGAACGGATCCGTCAATGGACAGGCCGCGGAGAGGCAGAGGAGCTGGCCCATCTGGGTGTTCTGGACGAAAACACCATCCTCGCCCACTCCATCTGGCTGTCCGAGAAGGAAGTGGAGCTGCTGGCAGATACAAAAGCCGTGGTCGCCCACTGTCCCAGTACCAACATGAAGCTGTCAGACGGTGCGCCCCCCATTGCACAAATGCGGAAGGCGGGCGTTCGTATGGGCTTCGGCTGTGACGGAGAGGCCTCCAGCGCAAACCGTGACCTGTTGAGAGAGGCCCGTCACGGCAGCTATTTGCAGAAGGTCATTACCTTGGATCCTACGGTTCTGCCTGCGGAAGAATGTTACCAAATGCTTACTTGGGAAGCAATGGAAGCCCTTGGCTACAAGGATCTGGGAAAGATCGAGGTAGGCTACCAAGCGGACTTTTCACTGGTAGACCCCTGTAATCTCTCCACCACCAATCGCCGTCGGATCCTCAACAACCTCCTCTATGCAGGAAGCGGTGAGCAGATCCGCAGTGTATATGTGGCAGGTAAGCCCGTTCTGGAAGACGGCCGTTTCCTCCACCATGATATAGGAAGGATTTTGGAACAATGCGAGAAGATCCTCAGCAAAATAGAAGAACGGATATAAAATACGAGGATGAGCTTCTTCTGGTATGCGTGAAGCCCAGAGGCATACTCTCCTGTCGGGACGCAAGCGGAAAAGCCTGTATGGACGACCTTCTCGCTCCTCGGCAGCTCTATCCTGTACACCGTCTGGATAAGGAGGTAACAGGCCTCATGGTTTTCGCCAAGGATGCAAAAACCGCCGCCTTCCTCTCTGCCCCCGATGCGCTTGTGAAGGAATATCGGGCTCTGTGTCAGGGTCACCCGAAGCCTGTGGAGGGGCGCATGGAGGATCTACTCTTCCACGATAGGCAGAAAAACAAAACCTATGTGGTCAAACGTCAGCGGAACGGTGTGAGAAAAGCCTCTCTGTCCTACAGGGTGCTGGAATATCGGGAGGATCACAGCCTTGTCCATGTCCGTCTGCACACCGGCCGCACCCACCAGATCCGTGTGCAGTTCGCCTCCCGCGGTTTCCCCCTCTTGGGTGACAGGAAGTACGGTGCCTCTGTCTCCGGCGAGATCGGTCTGGAGGCCTACCGACTGCAAATCACCCATCCCAAGGGGAATTTACTCCAATTCGAGCTATAGCTCCCCTGCCCATACTTAGGAAAAGAAAGGCTCTGAGACCACAAAATAAGCTACCTTGTATTTTCCGCACTTTTGTTGTATAATAGAAGTAACCCTGAATCGGAGGTTTTTTTATGGCATTACAACACAGACCGGATGCTTATTTGGTACCCGGTAAGCATATTCATCTTGTAGGGATCGGCGGTGTTTCCATGCGCCCTCTGGGTCTGGTTCTCAAGGGCATGGGCATGCACATCAGCGGCTCTGATATGAATGCCTCTGTTTCCACCGAGGAGCTCATGAATAAGGGCATCACCGTCCACATCGGCCACAAGGAAGAGAATATCCGTGGGGCAGATTGCATCATCCGCACCGCCGCCGCTCGGAACGACAATCCGGAAATTGCCGCCGCCAGAGCTATGGGCATTCCCGTCTTCGAACGGGCAGAGGCCTGGGGCGTCATCATGCGGGAGTATAAGAACGCCATCTGCATCGCCGGAACTCACGGCAAAACCACCACCACCGCTATGACCACCCATATTTTTATGGAGGCGCAACGAGACCCCACGGTAATGATCGGCGGCAGTCTCCCCCTGCTCAAAGCAGGTCACAGAGTGGGACAGGGCGAGACCATTATTATGGAGAGCTGTGAGTACTGCAACTCCTTCCTGAACTTCTACCCCACTGTGGCAGTGATCAATAATATTGAAGCAGATCACTTGGATTTCTTCAAGGATCTGGCAGATGTACAGCAGTCCTTCCGCCGTTTTGCCTCTCTGGTCCCCCGTACCGGCTTCGTCATTGCCAACGGCGATGACCCCAACACCGTAGAGGCGCTGAAGGATCTGCCCTACCTCACCTTCGGTCTGGCTTTGGGCAGTGATTTCCGTGCAGAGAATATTTCTCCGGATTTCAGCTCCTTTGACATTCTGGCTCAAGGCAAGCTCTACTGCCATGTGGACTTGGCAGTGAACGGCAAGCACAATGTTTATAATGCTCTGGCTGCCGCCGCCTCCGCCTATGTCATGGGCATCGAGGGAAGCTGTGTGAGTAGCGGTCTTTCCACCTTCACAGGGGCCGGCAGACGGATGGAGAAGAAGGGCTCTTTCCGCGGAGCAGATGTTTACGATGACTATGCCCACCATCCCAGCGAGCTCCACTCCCTGCTGGAGTCTGTGAAGCTCCGTGGCTACAAGCGGATCATCCTGGCCTTCCAGCCCCACACCTATTCCCGTACCAAGGCCCTGTTTGCAGATTTCGTACGGGAGCTCAAGGAGGCGGATGTGCTACTTCTGGCAGAGATCTATGCCGCCAGAGAGCAGAATCTTTACGGCATCTCCTCCGGCGATCTGGCCGCTGAGATCCCCGGCGCTCTGTTCTTCGAGACCCTTCCCGAGGTCACCGCCTACCTGCGGAGCATCGCCCAAGAAGGAGACCTGATCCTCACTGTAGGTGCAGGCGACATCTTCAAAGCAGGGGAAGCCCTGCTGAAGGAGTCCTAAGACCCCAAACCATATCAAATAAAACTCTTCCCCCGAGGTCACCAACACGACCTCGGGGGAACTGCTTTATCGAAACGTCCTCATCCCGATCCATTCCCCCGATCCGTATATGAAAAACCAGCAGACAGTTTCACAAAATTCGGTTTATCGTTCTGTTTTAAGTTTGCACCCAGCTCTTGCCTCTCCCTCCGGGAGAGGTACCTCCCGTAGGGAGGGGGAGAGGGATGTGCAGACAGTTCGTGCAGGAATGCAGTTTCGTATGAAGAATCGGTGCGGTGGTTCTGTGGGTAGTTTGTAGGTGGAATCGGTGCGGTGAGCCCTCTCAGGCGCTTCGCGCCAGCTCTCCCGGAGGGAGAGCCAAGGGGTTGGTGGGTGGCGATGGACGGTGGGAGAGCCAAGGGTGCGGTGGGTGTCGATAGATGGAGGGAGAGTCAAGGGTGCGGTGGGGCATTGGAAAATTATTAAATTATTTTGCAAAGCATACTTGACAAAAAGTGCAAAGCATGCTATACTATTTTTGCAAAGTCAACTTAGCATTATTCCTCTGAAGGCCTGCGGAGGGATGAAAGGGTGTGTTCTATGAAAACGAGGATCAAAGAGCTGCGTAAGCAGCACAAGCTCTCTCAGGAGGAGCTGGCAGAGGCTGTTGGGACGACCCGACAGACCATTACATCCATTGAAGTGGGAAAGTATATTGCATCCCTGCCCCTGGCATACAAAATTGCTCATCATTTCGGGCTGACGATTGAGGAAGTATTTGACTTTTCGGATTTGGAGGATTAACGATGAAGGAATATAAGGAAAAATTAAAGACAACGAGAGTGATTCTTGCCATTGCGGTACTTATTTTATTTGCATTTACTGTCCTTTCGGTTTTGTCCGAATGTGGTGTGATCCATTTTGCACCTGTTGCGGGGGACGGCCATTGGCAGAGCCGATGGAGAGGCTTCATCTGTGGTGCCTCTGTGGGGATCGGCGCAATGATTTTGGTCGGTTTGATCCGTATTTCCAAGGCTATGGGTGACGAGAAGGAATTAAAAAAGCTTTATGTGAAGGAAAATGACGAGCGTCAACGCCAGATCTACATTTCTGCCAGATCTTTGGCTATGCAGATCTTTGTGATTTTCGGTTTGGTGGCAGGAATTGTGGTCGGCTATTTCAACGTGACCGTCAGTATTACCGTTCTTGCCTGTGTGACGATCCATTCCCTTATCGGGCTTATGTGCAAGCTGTATTACAGCAGAAAGTATTGAGGTGTAACAATGGGAACTTATATTATGCTGGCCGGTGTGGCTGTTATGTTACTTTATAGTCTTTGCAATCGATTTATTCTGCAGCTCCCTAACGTGGTGGCGATTCCGATTCTGCTGGTGTCTATCGCTCTGGTCCTTGTGGGAGCCGTTTGGGGCAAGCCATGGAAAGAGGCTGTGATCACCCTGGCCATCTGTGTCGCTATCGGTCTCTTAGGCGCCCTCCTGACATGGAGATTCCTAAAATAATCTGTACTTGATAAGGGGATCGTCCTTGCAAACCAAGGCTTTGCGCCACATATTGCTCTACGGGCGAGAATGTTGTATTCCGTGGTAAAATAGAAGGAAAGTGTGATTTCTATGAATAAGAATGAGAAACAGGAGAAAAAGCAAGAAAACGAGGAGGGCAAGACCTATTATATGCCCCTGTATATGAGTATGGGTCTGTCCGTCGGTCTGGCCCTTGGCGCAGCCTTCCATAACATTCCCATAGGTATGAGCATTGGCTTATGTCTTGGCATGTGCATAGGGGCATCTATGGATGCCGCAAATAACCGAAAGAATGGGAACGCATCCGAGGAGACAGATGAAGAGGAGACCGAAGCCTCGGAGGAAGATCGGGAAGAGGGATCATTGTAAATTTCCCGATGAAAAAGCAAAGGGAGAAGCTTGCGGCTTACTGACCTGTTTGAAGGATTCCGGCGATAAGAAAACGGAGGATCTTGATTGGAAGATCCTCCGTTTTTTCAGGTGTTCTTTGGTTCAGGGAGCGGTAAGGAATTCTGTGGCCCTTTTGTATTTCTCCCAGCGCTCTTGCATTCCGGGGGTGACCTCCCTGACACGGGTGGGGTCGGAATTGTGGGCGAGGTCTGCAAGCTTTACCTTACGGGCGATGGGGTTGGCTTTGATGGGGATCAGGTATTCCTCATAGGGAACAGCGGGATCGTGGGTCAACAGAGCTACGGCCTCCAGAACCTCCGGGGAGAAGCCCATGGCTGCCAGATCCTCTAAAGTATAGTCCGTATCCTCTACCACATCGTGGAGGAGAGCGGTGGTGACGGTTGCTTCCTCTGTCATCTGCTCTGCCAGATGGAAGGGGTGGAAAACATAGGGAAGACCAACCTTGTCTGTTTGCTCCTTGTGGGCCTCGAAGCACAGCTTCAGAGCCTTCTCTGTTTGTTCCGTATAAATCATGGAGAGGGCTTCCTTCCTTTAGAGAAAATAGGGGTCGGTTCTTGCCCCTAACTGGCGGTAACACTGTACATCGGGATCGGCGATCTCTTTCCGTGCCATCATGGCCTCGAATTCCTTCCGTGAGACCCAACGGGCATCACAGGTTTCTCCCGGCTGGAGAACCAAGTCGGATAGGGGGACGTCCTTCTTCAGGAAGTAAAGATCGCAGAAGCAGTTTTTCCGCTTATAGGTTTCGATGAGGAGGAACTCTTCACAGTCTGCGCTGATACCGGTTTCCTCCCGAACCTCTCGCCGGGCAGCACAGAGGCTGTTTTCCCCTGCCAGAACAGCGCCGCCCGTTAAGGCCCAGAAATTGGGGAAGGCCATTTTCTCGGGAGAACGCTTGGTCAGAAGGACCTCGCCCTTGGAGTTGAAGATCCACACAAAGGCGGTCAGGTGATATTCGCCGTTACGCATAGGGAGCCCCCGTACATGCTTGCGGTTCAGGGGGTTGCGATTGATATCATATACATCCCAAAGTTCCATGATTCCTCCTACGCTTTGCCGCTCAGGTGTTCAATGAGGATCTTCAGACCCATCAGGATCAGAATAATGCCGCCTAAGAGCTCAGCTTTGCTTTTGTATTTTGTCCCGAAAATATTTCCGATTTTCACACCTGCGGCAGAAAACAGGAAGGTGATCACACCGATGCAGGCGACACCGAACCAGATCCCGTCCCAAGTGACACCGGCACAGGAGAAGGAAATCCCGGCTGCCATGGCATCAATGCTGGTGGCGATAGCCAAGGGGAGCATGACCTTGAAGGTGAAGGAATCGTTACAGTCCTCCTCTTCCTCCTTGCTCAGAGCTTCCTTGATCATATTGCCGCCGATGAAGGCCAAAAGAAGAAAGGCGACCCAGTGGTCAATGCCTCTTATGTAGCTTGCAAAGGTGCTGGCCAAGGCGAAGCCGATCAGCGGCATCAAGCCCTGGAAGCCGCCGAAATAGGCCCCTGTGATCAGCCAGTGCTTGGGACGGACCCGACAGACAGACAGCCCCTTACTGACAGCCACGGCAAAGGCATCCATGGACAGAGCCACGGCGGTAATTAACAAATCGGTAAGACTCATTCGGTGGGTTCTTCCTCTCTGTATGTTTGGTAAGCATCTGCCAGAGACCGCTCCTGTGTCTTGTCGTGGAAGACCAGATCCACACCGGGGGTGTTGTTGGTGATCTTGCCGCGGGTGACATAGACGGCGTGGCTCTTAAAGACCAGAGGGCAGATGGGGGCGGCTTCTAAAAGCCTGCGGTACAGCTCGGTATAGCTGCCGGAATTGGCAAGCGCACCGCTGCACAGGGCGGTGAGGGCAGTGGTGGTGATGGCGCTGAAGGTGGCATTTTTGTACTGCTTCAGAAGCTCGGTCAGGTTGAAATCCGCAGTCAGACGGATCTCGCCCAAATAGACATCATAGGCTCGGTTTTTCAGAGCTTCGTCAAATTTTTTCCGCTCCAACGCATTGACAGTCAGACGGAGTCCGGCCTCGTTGAGGGTCTTGCAGATCTCGTTTGCCATTTTGACTCTGGCAGGATCGTCCAGACAGACCAGGAAAATGCCGTTGTGTCCCTCATACAGAGGGGAGGTCAGAATGCCGGACAGCTCCAGTGCCTCTTTGAATTTTGCAGGGGAATAGTCGTGATTCTCTGCCAGCTGCTCGTCATAGAAGGGGGAATAGGGAGAACA
>JAFOZC010000185.1 GCA_017391305.1 Oscillospiraceae bacterium
AGCCCCGTAGCAACCGGTAATTCCGATTGCTACGGGGTGCGTGTATCTGTTCCGAACCGCTCCATAAAAACGGCGGCCCTCCGAGGGAGGAGGGCCACCGTTTTGGTTTCTATAGGACAGTTCTGTGTAACTATCGGTTGAGCCAGATCTCAATATTAACACCTTCATTCTCCCAATCTTCGACCATATATCCAAGATGCCTCTCTACAACTTCGCGTAACTCATCTATTTTTTCATTTCCATAAAACATCTTAGAATAATCATCAATAACAATTAGAATGTGAGAGAAAGAGAGCCAGTCTAGATCTGCAGCACACTCATCAAAAGCATTCCAGTTTTCTCCATAATACCATGGAAACTGAAACGCCGCGGAAAACTCACGGAGAAAATCTTCTTCTAAGCGAATTCGTTTTCCGCGCAGGTATGCGGCATATGCTCCTTGGTGTGTTTCGGTATAAAATTTGGCATAAATTTCTTGTGAACTATACTCTGTTCTTTTTATACTTTTGACCATTTTTATCAAGAACAATAAAACCCATCTCAAGTGGGGGTTTATTTCTCCTTTCTTATAAATGATGAGAGTCGTTTGTAAGAGTCTTAAAGGTCATTGTCGTTAAACGACAATGACGAAATTACGGGATTATCACGAGTTTTCCGACAAAATCGAAACATTTTGCGGGCGACCACAGGTCGCCCCTACGAACAAATTCGAAAATCGAACTGCTCCATAAATCGAAATTTAACGCTCTGTTTACCGATGCCCACCAAGCCCTTGGCTCTCCCTTTGGGAGAGCTGGCGCAAAGCGCCTGAGAGGGCTCACTGCACCGATTCCACCCACAAACTACCCACAGACCCACCGCACCGATTCTTCATACGAAATTGCATTCCTGTACGAACTATCTGCACATCCCTCTCCCCCTCCCTTCGGGAGGTACCTCTCCCGGAGGGAGAGGCAAGGGCTGTGTGCAAACTTAAAACAAGGGGGCGAGGCAAGAGCCGTGGTGCAAACTTAAAACAAAGGGGCGAGGCAAGAGCTGTGTAGAAACTTCAAGCAGTTAGGCAAATCGGAATTTGGCTTTTACTCTCTTCTAAGGGTTCGATGGACAAAGGCGCGGATATGGCCGTCGTGATCTGTGGCAAAGCGTGCCAAAAGATCCGGTCGGCGGAAGGTATGGGAAATGCGGCAAGCCGCCATGCGAACCTTATGAATGGGACTGTCCTTCATAAGGTCATAGAACGTCAGATAGGTTTCCTCCGTTGCGAAAGCCGTGAGACATTCTGCAAGAGAAATCTTCACACTGTTATTATGGGTTTTTAGGAACATGGACAGGATGCGTTTTCCATACTCCTCCGTTTTAGACAATTTCCTGAGAACGGTATTGTAATAATAACCGGATAATTGATCCCGATTCTTCTCAAAGCAGGAGAGGATCTGCTCCTCCGTCACCCACAAATTTTCCCGAACCAGATGCTCTAGGGCTGTATCTACAAATATGAGATCCTTGCTTTCCAATGCCTCTGCAAAACAGTCTGCCAATTCTGCGGATTGAGGAAAGCGGAAAATCACAGACAGGACGAATCTATACTTATATTTGTCCTTGGTTTGCAGATATTCCTTCAGCAGTCCGTATGCTTCCTCTGTCCCCAGTTCTCCCAAAGCCTTACAAGCCGGTGCAAAGATCTCCATAGAGGAGGATGCCAGCATTTCTCGCAATTCTTCCATACATACTCCCTCCGGGATCACCCATTCCTATTCTGCGGCTTTGAAATTGTAGATGGGCTTAATATGGGCGAGGATGTGGGCGGTAGGGCCGATGTTGGCAACGATTTCATCCATGCTCTTGTAGGCCATGGGGGACTCATCCAAGGTGGAAGGATTCACGCAGGTGGTGTAGATCCCTGCCATTTGGATCTCGTATTCCTCCATAGTGAGCTGCTCGAAGGCAGTGGAACGGGACATAAGTCTGCCTGCGCCGTGGGGAGCAGAGCAATTCCAAGCCTCATTCCCCTTGCCCACACAGATGAGACTTCCGTCACGCATGTTAATGGGGATCAAAAGCTTCTCTCCCGCCTTTGCGGAAACTGCGCCCTTTCTTAAAATCCGCTCCTCCACGTCAATATAATTGTGGATGGTTTGGAAGGACTCCAAGGCTGTAAGACCTGTCTTTTGCAAGAGAATTTCCGCCATCTTCTCCCGATTCCGCAGAGCAAATTCCTGACAGATGGCAATATCATGGAGATAATCCTCCATAAAGCTGCCGTAGAGATAGCACAGTTCGGGAGGCATGGTCGGCTCTTTGGCCTCAAAGCTCCTATCAAGGGCCTTTAGCGCAGCTTGGATCTCCTTCCGTCTGCCTGCCTCCTTATAGGTTCGGATCAGCTCCTCCCGCTCCTTGAAGTATTCCTCCTTACCCAGATTCAGGTCAACGGCAAGGGTCTGATAGATATTCGCCACCTGCGTCCCAAGATTCCGACTGCCGGAGTGAATGATCAGATAGTGGTTCCCTTCCGGGTCCCTGTCGATCTCAATGAAGTGGTTCCCACCTCCCAAAGTACCCAAGCTCCGCTCCAAGCGCTTGGTGTCCTTGAGACTGCGATAGCAACGCAGACGGCTCAGGTCAAAGCGTTCCTGCCGTCCCTCCCACACCCTCTTGCCACAGGGGATGCTGTGGGCGGCGGCATCAAAGGCGGCAAGATCCACGTTTCCCTTGCCCAAATTCACGGTGTACATACCGCATCCGATATCTACACCAACCAAGTTCGGTACTACCTTGTCCGTAATGGTCATTGTCGTGCCGATGGTACAGCCCTTCCCTGCGTGGACATCGGGCATGATCCGAATCTTGGCTTCCCGGAAGGCCTCCTGATTGCAGAGGGTCAAGATCTGCTCATAAGCTCCCTGCTCCAGCTCCCCGGTATAACAGATGGCAGTATTGAAGCTGCCCTTTACTTCTATCATAAAGCGCCTCCTTTCTTATTGGCTTCCACGGAGGAGCGTAGTCAACTGCTGTAGGGCATCGCCGTTGCCGTTCAGATTGATGTTGCCTACATTGGCGCAGATCCGCTCCATGTACTCCAACTCCTTGAGCTTATAAAGGGTTTGGTTCTCCTCCATGAGCTTGGCGGTGTTCAGCAGAGAACGGGTGGAGGCAACCTCCTCCCGACGGGCGATCACATTGGCTTGTGCCTTCTTCTCTGCCACCAGAACCGTATTCATGATCTGCCGGATCTCACCGGGCAGGATCAGATCCTTGACTCCCGCATCCACGATTTGGACGAAAAGATCCTTTTCCTTCTCTCTCAGCCTTGCCAGAACGAATTCCGATATCTGATCCTTGCTCTCCAGAATCTCATCCAGCTTGTACCGCCCCACATAGTCCCGCAGAGCCAGCTGTGCAGCTACACGGAGCTGTTCCGCAAAATCGTCGATCTCCGTCAAGATCCGTACATAGTCCGTGATCCGATAGCTGCACACAAAGCTGATCCGTAAAGAGACCTTATCCTTGGTCAGGATCTCCTGTCCGCAGATATTCATTTGGGTCAGTCGGGTATCCACTGTATCCACATCCACCCGAACACCGGTTTTCCAGAAGTAATAGGTACCGGCATCCAAAATGCGGACAAATTTCCGATCAAGGTACAGCCTTGCCTTCTGATATTCCGCAACCTCTACCTTGGTATAATAGATGCCGGGGATCTTGGCGAAAATATAAGTGGGAATCTCCGAGGACACTTCGGGAGTAGAGGTGTCTGCCATAGTGACCGTATACCGATCCATCACAGACCAAAAGGCATACTTTCCCGGCCGCAGGATCGTGCTGAACTTCCCGTTTACATACAGCAGACCGAGCTGTTCATCGGCAACCTCTGCTACGGTGAGGCTCTTCCTCAGCTCCTCGTCGGACAGCAGTGTTTCCAGAGGGCAGAGCTTGGAATGCAGGGGCTGGGACAGCTCCACCACCTCAATTTCTCTGCCGCCGTACTCATAATACTTTCCGGGAGGCAGGAGCTTTATGTACTTACCGTTCTTATAAAGAAGACCTCTCTGACTTTCACGAATCAAAATTTTATGCTTCATATCACAATCCTCCTTAGGATAAAATCACGTTGAGGCTCCTTCCATGAAACCACTGCGGCTTAGGGCTTCAGCAGCCTTGCACACAGGCGGAAAGCCTTGCTTCTGGCCTGTAGGCGTGTACTGCGGTATCCGCCCCGAGACAAGGCAGAGGTCTCATCGCTCCGAATAAGAAAAGGGGGAGAAGAAATATCCGAAGCACGGAAGAAGTCTCGATATAATGATCTTTGCCGTTTCCGGCGCTTTTCCGATCCACCGGCCGTATGCAGCTTGTGCATAGGGTGGGATTCGAACCCACGAATAAGAATGGGGACTTGCACCCCTGTCTATTTTCAGCTTTACAGGCTGAGGTCAGACCGCTCAGGAGCAGGAAATCTCGGCATACGCAAGGGCACTGCCCCGCGCACCGCAGTGAAAGGATCACCCGATCACTTGCATAGAGCTTTCTTGCAACTACAGTTTAGCAAAATTTTCCCAAAGAAACACGAAAAAAAAGCTGCGAACTATCAAAGTCCGCAGCTTTTTTGGGTTTTTAATCGTGCTATGATCTGTTCTCGCAGGGTAGCAGGCCCCAAAACCTCCACAAAGGGACCAAAGCTCAGGATCCGAATGAGCACCTCTGTTTCGTCCTCTCGGTCATAAGAAAGGTAGAGGGTATAGTGGAGCTTGTCTATCCGCTCCACCCGTTTCTTAAAGTGGGCGAAGTGGAGCAAGCACCGTTCCAGGGTGTTGCGCTCATTGCGGATCCGCAAGGTCAGCTCCAAGGCTTCCTTCTTATGCATCCTATGGGCAGGCAGAGCCCCCACAGGAAGCAAGCTACAATCCGTGATCCGGGCTAAATTGATCATGGAATCATTCCGTCTGTCTGTAAGCAGGAGGCGGAATTTGTCATCCTTCTGTGAATATTCCAGCCGCTGTCCGTAGCCACGAACCCATACAAGGCTTCCCCTCCGATTGCGGATCTGCAGACGGAGAGGGCGTTTCTCCCGTATGGCTCGGAGGATCAGACGGAAGCGTGCAATATAGCCCTCGTCCTCATAGGGATCTCCGTCTCCGTAGCGGTCATAGACCACAAAATCCGACGGGGTAAACAGAGGCGCAATGTCCTCCAGATCGGGCAGCTCTATGTCAAAAAGGCGGAATCGGGGATCTAAGGTCAATGCCTTGAGCCACTGCTTCTGGAGCAGGGTCAGGGGCATGGTAGGACGGTGGGTAAGAGGTGTCTTTCCGTCAGGCGTCAGGAGCTGCCACTGTCCCTTTTGCAAGGAGGGTAAAATGGTCATAGCGCTCTCGGCAAAGGCCGTTTGGGAAACGATCTGTACCAATTCCTCATGGGAGACCTGTCCCTGTTGGACTCGCTCCAGGATCTTGGCAACCGCTTGATAGTAGACCGAGTAAATTTCATGGAATATCATCCCTCCACCTCCTCCACACCGTACATGTGGTACATCTTCTCTATGTCCCCACGGAATTGCCGTTCCAGTGCTCTGTTAGAAAAATGCAGCTCTGTGATCCTGCACAGGAAGCTGCGGATCCACGGTACCATCTCGTTAGCATCATACACCTGAGCCGTAAAGCGGTAGTGTCGGTCATCGATCCGCTCTACAATACCGATCCGTCTCTCCCGTAGGAGGCGGTCAATGATATAGGGCTCATCCTCCTCTACCCGAACAGTAAAAGAGACCTCCTCCGTCCGCTCCTGTCGGAAGCCCTGCTTGCCCGTGGCCACGCCCCACATTTTCTCCTGCATCCTGTCCAAATGTCTGCGAAGCTCACGGAATCGGCCAGAGGTCTCCTGTAGCTTTACATGAGACAGGTAATCAATGCGGAAGGCCTTGATGGTATTGAAATCCGGCTGGTAGGCAAGCAAATGCTGTCTGCCGCTTCGGACACTGACAAAGATCCGCAGGGGGATGATCCGATTGATCCGTGGCTCCTCTGCCCGACGGCTGTGGTTATGGACGGTGACGATCCGTTCCTCCCGCATAGCTCGGAAGAGGGCCTCCACCACCTCGCTGTCTAAGGCGGAGTTGATGTAATGGTGTTTGAAGGCAAAGGGATTCCTGTCGGCCTTCTCCCTGTCCAGCAGGTAAGAGCCAACCACACCGCAGGGAACTACCTCGGAGAAAAACTGCAAGGCTTCCCCCAGCTTGGGTAGCTCCGGGTCGGATGCCCGTCCGTAAAGGACTCGCCTGCCTGCCTTCTCCCCTACAATGATCCCCAATGATATGTACTCCTTGAGCTTCTTCCGAACAGTGGATTCATCGAAGACCATAGGCTCGGGAAAAGCATCCAGTGCCTTGTCTATCTCCTCCAGGATCTCGGAAAGGGACAGCTTGATCTCAGGGCTGTGGAGCAGATCAAGGAGAATAAAATGGAGGGTAATATCCCCATCCGTAAAGCTCTTGGCTTTCAATGCCTTATAAAAAGGATTTCCCCGAGACACACGGCTGTCAATGGAGAGGAACACGTTCTTTCCATCGTTGTTACGGGCAAAGCACATATATTCCCCCAGCCAGCTCTCGATCCGCCGCCTCTCGTCATCGTAGGAGCGCAAGCTCTTCTGCCGATACCCCTCCCGACTTTTAAATCCATAAACATAAAACTCCCGCATATAACTGCGGATCCTCTCAAAATTCTTCACCAGTTCGTTATAAGACGACAAGACCGTTTCCTCCCTTCTTTCGTTCTATACTACTGTTATACATCCCCACCCCACTTTTGTCAAGCTTCTCCTACTTCCAAATACCAAATTCCGATTTATGGAGCAGTTCGATTTCCGAATTTGTTCGTAGAGGCGACCTGTGGTCGCCCGCAAAATGTTTCGATTTTGTCGGAAAACTCGTAATAATCCCGTAATTTCGTCATTGTCGTTAAACGACTCTGGCTACCACGAAATGCCAAATTCCGATTTATCGCTCTGTTTTAAGTTTCCACACAGCCCTTGCCTCTCCCGACCGGAGAGGTACCTCCCGAAGGGAGGGGGAGAGGGATGTGCAGACAGTTCGTGCAGGAATGCAGTTTCGTCTAAGGAATCGGTGCAGTGGATCTGAGGGTAGCTTGTGGGTAGAATCGGTGCAGTGAGC
>JAFOZC010000186.1 GCA_017391305.1 Oscillospiraceae bacterium
ATGGCATCGCCCCTACAGGATCTCATCGACAAATCGGAATTTGAAGATGTATGAAAAGGTGGGCCCTATGGAGGTTATCAATTATTTTGCACGGGACAAAAAGGCAGAGCTTCTTGCACAGATCGAGGCTTGCGATTGGGGTGCGGCACGGTTTCTGGGGGAACTGCTTCGAAAGGGGACATTTTTGGATATGCTGGGTGGCTGGGGGGCTTTGTATCTCCTGATGGATGGGGAGAGCCTTGTGTCCTTTGCTACCCTGACAGGGCAGGATTGCATTCGGGATGAGAGTCTGTGTCCTTGGGTGGGCTTTGTCTACACCCGACCGGAATATCGGGGGCGGAGGTACAGCGCAAAGCTCCTGACCCACTGTGAAGCAGAGGCCGCCGCCTTAGGCTATGGCAAGCTCTACATCGCCACGGATCACATGGGCCTTTATGAAAAATTCGGCTATCTTTATCTGGAAAACTGCAGGGACTACTGGGGCGAGGATACACGGATCCTCTACAAAGCCCTTGAGAAAGACGCACTCTGCAATAGCTTGGAGGCAGAGAAGCCATAGTTCTTCCCAAGGGAAAATAGCCACACCCGTAGGAGTGATGACCTTGCATTGCTCCTACGGGTGTCCCTTTTGGCCTTGGTGGGAAAGATTTTTCTTTGCTTTTTTGGGACTTTGTGGTAGAATAGGAATATCAATCATAGCCCCGATTTTGGGGTGGAAGAGAGGAAGGATCGTTATGGCAGGAAACCGTCCGACAGGACGACAGAGGAATATTACAGGCCAAGGGAAAGCCATTGGCAGACGGGGTAGCGGCTTGGGAAGCGGGCCTGTGGGCTCTCCCAGACCCGGCGGCTTCGGAGGGAGCTCCGGGGGCTTCGGTGGGGGTCAGCACAGCTCCCACGGTAGCCACAGAAGCAGTGGCACTACCCGAGGCGGTGGCGGCGGCATCAAGCTGATCATCGCCCTTCTGGTTCTGCTTCTGGGTGGCGGCGGCGCAGGGGGGCTTCTTTTGGGAGGCAACTCCGGCGGTGACATAGACCCCGGTTATCAGCAGGTACAACAGCAGGGTCAGCAGGGAGCTACCGGCAGTCTTCTTTCCATGCTGGGAAATTTAGGTGGCGGCAGTGTCTCCACCGGCTGGGATCAGGGTAGCAATCAGGGCAAGCTGAACACCTCCGTTGCCCCCGGCGCCCGTGAGAAGTACACCGAGATTTTAGGCGGCGGCGCAGACGAAATGACCCTTATGGTCTATCTCTGCGGAACGGATCTGGAATCCAAGCACAAGATGGCCTCTATGGATCTGCAGGAAATGCTCAACGCAGACCTTTCCGACAAGGTCAATGTTCTGGTTTATACCGGCGGCTGTAAGAAGTGGCAGAATTCCGCTGTCAGCAGTACCACCAACCAGATCTGGCAGGTGAAGGATGAGGGCATGATCTGTCCGGAAAAGGATCTGGGCAGCCATGCCATGACAGATCCCGACAACCTTAGTTGGTTCATCCGCTGGTGCGAGAAGAATTATCCTGCCAACCGAAAGGCCCTGATCTTCTGGGATCACGGTGGCGGCTCTGTCAGTGGCTACGGCTATGATGAGAAATTTGCAAGAGACGGCTCTATGGATCTGGCAGAGATCGACGAGGCCCTCACCGACGGTGGGGTGCGGTTCGACTTTGTGGGCTTCGATGCCTGTCTCATGGCAACGACGGAAACCGCCCTTATGCTGGGCAAGCATGCCGACTACCTCATTGCCAGTGAGGAAACAGAGCCCGGCATCGGCTGGTATTACACCGACTGGCTCACAGAGCTGTCCCGTAATACCTCTATGCCCACTGTGGAGATCGGTAAGAATATCATTGACGATTTTGTAGACACCTGTGCAAGACAGTGTCAGGGTCAGCCTGCCACCCTGTCCATTGTGGATCTGGCAGAGGCAGAGACTACCATTCCCCGGGCTTTGAGCAATTTTGCCGCAGATACCTGTGAGCTGATCGAGAATCGGGACTATGCCAAGGTCTCTAAGGCTCGCAGTGATACACGGGAATTCGGTAGCTCCGGCAAAATCGACCAGGTGGATCTGGTACATCTTGCAGGCAACATGGACAGCCCGGAGGGGGACGAGCTTGCCGAGGCTCTGCTCAGTGCCGTGAAGTATAACCGCACCTCCTCCAATATGTCCAATTCCTACGGTCTGTCCATTTACTTCCCTTATCGGAAGGCCTCTCAGGTAGACCAAGCTGTGGATACCTATGAGGAGATCGGCATGGACTCCGAATATGCCCGTTGCATTCAGGCCTTCGCAAGTCTGGAGGTCAGCGGACAGGCGGCCGGTGGCGGCAGTAGCTCCCCCTTGCCCTCTCTGATGGGTATGCTGGGTGGCTCCTCCGGGGGCTCGGATATGATCGGTCAGCTCCTTGGCAGCTTCCTTGGGGGCGATGTGAGCAGTATCACCGGTCTTACCGGGGGCAACACCGACTTCCTCAGCGGCAGAGTTATGAATGAGGAAGAAATGGCCGATTACATTGCAGAAAATTCCTTTGACGGTTCCCGTCTCTATTGGCAGACAAGCTCCTCCGGAGAAGCCATCATTCTGCCGGAAAGCCAGTGGTCTCTGGTGCAGAGCCTCCATGCCAACCTCTTCTTCGACGATGGCAGTGGCTACATCGACATGGGCATGGACACGGTCTATGACTTTGATGACCAAGGCAATCTCCTTGCCCCTCAGGAAATGACATGGATCGCTGTCAATGATCAGCCCGTTGCCTATTACCACGAATCCACTGTGGACGACGGCAGTCACTATGAGATCTTAGGCAGAATTCCCGTTCTGTATAACGGAGAACGGGCAGATCTGATGGTTCGCTTCACCGATGACCGACCCTATGGTACTGTGGTAGGCGTGCGGAAGGTCTACAAGGACGGGGAAACGGAAACCGCCCCCAAGACCATGGATCCTGTGGCAGAGGGGGATGTCATTGACTTTGTCTGTGACTACTACAGCTATGACGGGGAATATTTAGACAGCTATATGCTGGGTGAACAGCTCACCGTAAGGGAAGAATTGGTCATCAGCGATGTCTATATCGACGAGGAAGCCGCCAATTTGACCTATCTCTTTACGGATATTTATAACCAACATTATTGGTCTGAGCCTGTTTCCTGATATTTGGAATTGTTCTTGCCGCCTTCGGTTTACCGAAGGCGGTCTTTTCTTTAACAAAATACCTTATTTTCAGAAAAGGTATTGCAAAAAGCAAAAGACAATGGTAAGATTATTCTGAAATGCTATATGCATTTTAGAATTTATTTCAAACAGGAAAGGACGGAATTTGTGTATGAAGAACCAGAGAATTTTATCCATGTTCTTGGTCGTCGCCATGCTTCTGTCCCTGCTTCCGGCCGTCAGCTTCGCCAATGAGGGTACTGTCTCTTGGAAGAAGATCGATTTGGCTGACATCCGGGCAGAGGATACAGTTGCCATTACCATGACCAAGGACAGCACCACCTATGCCTTGCCCACCGTAGGGGAGGGCGGCAGTAAGCAGCCTCTGGCGATCCCTGCCGCAGTGGAGGGAGATACCTTGACCACCAGAGGTAGCTCCGCCGACTTCGGTTGGAAGATCCTTGCCAAGGAGGGCGGATATTACATCTCCTTCGGCGACAAGTATCTCTATGTCACCGCCACCAATAACGGTGTCCGCATCGGCAATCCCAAGGATATGGCCTCTGCCCTGTGGAATGTGGCTGAGGGCTACCTGACAGCTCCGGATTCCAAGGCCGTTGTACGCTATTTGGGTGTCTACCAGGGGGATTCAACGGATTGGAGATGCTATAACGGTGTCAGCAATAATATTGCCGGTGAGATCCTGAACTTCTGGGTATTGGATGGGGAAACTCCCGAGCCCGATCCCGATCCCACTCCTAATCCCGAGCCCGATCCCGATCCTACTCCCACTCCCGATCCCGAACCCGATCCCGATCCTACTCCCACTCCCGATCCCGAACCCGATCCCGATCCTTCCGGCACCATGTGTGTCATTGCCGCCAATGTAGGAGGAACCTACTATGCTATGGCTAACACCTTCGACGCCAAGGTCGAAAGCGCTGAGATCTCCGTAACCGAAGGCACGGTTGAGGGTTCTGCCGCAGGTGCCTGTGCCGTAGAACTGACGCAGGTAGCCGGAGGCTGGACGATCTCCTATGGCGGAAAGTATCTGGCCTACAAGACCGGTACCAACCTGGGCGCCTCTGCCG
>JAFOZC010000187.1 GCA_017391305.1 Oscillospiraceae bacterium
ATCATAGAGCCTCCCGGCTTCCTCGGGCTTGCCTAAGCGGAATTCCAGCTCGCCCTTAAGCAGGAGGGTGTTGGCAAGACTCAAATCGGACTTTTCCTTCCGGTACAGCTTCTCTGCCTCATCATAGAGCCTGCCGGCTTCCTCGGGCTTGCCTAAGCGGGATTGTAGCATTCCTGCACTTTCAAAGAGGAAGGCTCGGAATCTGGGATATCGATTGGCAATAGGTTTGCCGGAGAGGCGTAGCAGGGTGTTGACAGAATCCACATAGTACTGATAGTAGTTCCTTGCAGCAAAGGCAAGGTCGAGCAGCCGGGAATCGTGCTGCGAATTCTGAGAAAGCTTTTCCAGAATATGCAGTACCTGAGGCATCAGAGTCGGGACAAGCTCCAAAGCCTTACTGTACTGCTCTGTGCCACGTGCTTCCGTATCCTTTAGTAGCGCAGTGAGGGATTTTGCCCAAATGCACAGGGCGTTCATCAGCACACCATTCTTGGGGTCGAGCCTTCCGTTCTTCTTCAGCAGCTCGGGAAGCTGTTGCTGAATGGGACGGAGCATAGTCAGTGCCTTCCCGTCCCTATAGAGCAGATTGTACCGACACAGAGCATCGATTCCCAATTTCACCTTCTCTTCGGGACAGGCCTTTGCCAGATAGGGGAGCAAAGCATCGGGAATGGGGAGGACGCTGTAGAATTGCAATGCCCAATAGAGGGTGGCTGCTTCCTTCTCTTTGCCCCGGAAGCTGTTCCATGCCAGTCTCAGGGCCTTTTCCAGAGAGATGTGTCTGTCCCCGGATCCTCTGGCACGTTGGGTGGCGGTAGGCCATTTATTCACAACTTCAGAAAGTCCCATCATAGGGTTCCGTGCCATATTGGCGGCAAGAACGATGGCCAGTGGATGTCCGTTCAGTTCCCCAATGAGAGTGCGGAACGCAGTCCATTCCTCCTCATCTTCCGGGGTTTTGCCCCAGATTTCGCAGAACAGTTTGCCACTATCTAATTGTAGGAAGTCATCGTTGTTTTCTGTTTCTTCAAAGTCGAGGGAGTTCAGATAAAAATCACGTATTTCCGGCCTACCGGCTCCGGTCTGGGAGGAGAACAGCAGATGATAGCCGAGATCCCGTATGGCAAACAGCAGACCGTAGACCTCATCCAGATCCTCCTTCACATCCTCAAAATTATCAAAATACAGTGTGGGCAGGGGAGGAAGCTTCCATTGGGTCTTTCTTCTCCTCAATTCCTCCAAAAGGCTGTCATACCACAGATCTTGCTGTTCCGGCAGGGAGATGCCCAGAGCCTTGGTCAATGCACCGATCAGAGGAACATAGCCCTTCACATCTCTTGCAGAGATATAGGGCATGTCCCACCCGGGATAGTCCCCGATCATTTTGCGTGCCGCAGCCTTGCACAAATCTGATTTTCCGATCCCTGCTACACCGCTGACCCAGATTATCTTTCCCATATCCCCACGGGAGAGTAGATTGGTGATCTCTTTTATTTCTTTCTCTCTTCCAACGGTTTCCCAATCGTTTCGGTAGGCACTGTGGTAGTTGGTGACAGCGTCTTCCTTCCTCTCATTTTCCTCCGCAACTTGCTCCCGCTTATCTATGGGGTCACTTGTGGGAGTAGCGGTAGGGTCGAACATAAAGAAATGCTCTCGGTAGTTTCCGGTGCCAAAGGGGTCAATGGGGTGAAAGGACTTGGACTTGTTTTGAGTATAGTTTTCCTCGTATTTGTATACCTGCACATAGGCCTTTCCATCCTTCTTGCAGGTATAGGCAATGATGGAGAGATCGGAGTATGTATCCATAGGCTGGGAAGCGGATTTACCGCAAGTATACTGAGGAATAGTCGCATTAGGAATATCTGTCCTGGAGATATTGTGCTTTAGGATCAAATGACTATCGCCGCACAGATATGCCCGGACGTTGAGACGATTGAGATTAGATTCCATCAGTCCCTTATGGGAATCGTGCATTCGCTGGATTCCGTGATGTCCCAATACCAGAGTAGGACGTCCGTTATCGATAGTCAAATTAGAAAATGCTTTTATATCGCAAATCTGGGGCAGAGCCGATTTTTGGGTAGAAATCAGAGCTGTGTTTAGCAGGATCAGATTCACCTTATCCTCCCAGATGCAATGGATCACATCTGCAGGAGTTTTGATTCTGGGGTCATTGGCATCCAGCTTACCATCATAAAAACGACAGACAAAGTCCATATATTCTGTGAAGCCGTTACGCAGATCCTTCTGTGACTTATCGTAGTATTTGGTATAGCTGTCGGGATTCTCGTCAAGATCCTCACGGATATGGCTGATGTAAGGGATCCGATTGTTATCGTCATACTCGTTGACATCATGGTTCCCCGGGACGAGGTACACATGCTTCTTTTCCAATCCAAAAGCTGTAACAATGGCATTCAGATAGCCAAGGGCTTTTGTAAAATCGGATCCTGCATGGGCCTTATGACGGAAGTCTCCTGTTACTACCAAGAAATTGGGATGAAAATGGTTAGCCAAGGTA
>JAFOZC010000188.1 GCA_017391305.1 Oscillospiraceae bacterium
GCTCCCCAGCGTTGCACTATCCTCCGGAATGGTAAAGCATTTCTATTATACCACACTTTTTTGCATTATTCTTTTATCTTTTAAAAATTGTCCTTGACATTGGGTACACCGCATTGAGGTATCCCTTCGGGATGGATTTAAAATAATGGCTTCGCCATGGGAATTACACCCATTTTTTTAATTTTCGGCGTAGCCGACACTGAAATTATTCATTATTCATCCTTCATCATTCATTCTTCATTATTCCGATTTGTGCGACCGAAGGGAGCGACAAATCGGAAATTTGAACAAACACGGAACAGCCCAGGGAGGTGGTTCCTCGCCTGGGCTGTTAGGGATCAATTGTTTAAAAAGTAAGCCTTTGCGCTGTCAGAGTAGGCAAAGAGGGCTTTGCAGAGGGTTCCCAGGGCACCGGTCTTGCCGTTGCCGTAGGTATCCGGGGTGTAGGTCATGGAGTTGGAAACGGGTGTTTCTCCTTTGTAGACCTGGGCAGAGAGGACGGCTCTCAACTCGGCAGCCAGGAGGCTGTCCAGTCGGAAGCAGTAGTAAATTGCGCTTCCCGAATAGGGCTGGGGATCGGTGAGGGTGACCTCTACCTCCTGCCCCAAATAGTCCGTGTAGCAGATGCGGAGGCTCAGACCGGTTGGATCGCCGCTGTAGTCTTGCACATTAACCACATAGAGGATGGTGACCTTGGTGTTCAGATCCAGGGCCTTGCCCAACCAGGAAACGGTGGGAGCAGCCAGCTCTGTGCCGGTGATGCTCACATTCTGGAAGCTGACCCCGTTGAGATCGGTGAGCAGAAGCTTCTGCTCTGCGGTCATCCGGCCATCTGCCAGGCTGTCTGTCCGATAGCCCTTGTAGTTTTGTACGGCGGCACCGTAGCGGAGCAGATCCGCACAGAGGATCTTCAGGGGCTCCTTGGCGGTGGCGCTGCTGAGCTGGCTGTAGGCATACTGGGCAATACTGTACTCATCTGTGGGGGAGAAATAGGCCTGTCCGTCCTTCACGCCGTGGAGGACTGCCTTCAGCTCGTTGGTCATGTGGATGGCGGTGAGTCCCTCCAGAGTGAAGTAGTAATAGCTGTTGCGAAGTTCCGGCTTCAACTGAAGAATCTTTTCTTCTCCCACTTCGTTGCCCATAAATTCGTTGTAGCGGCATTCCACATAGACGCTGTCTATGTCAAAGCCTGCCAGCTGTTCCACGGGGATCACATAGTTCACAGAAATGTCGCTGGCCAGATTCAGAGAGTGATAGAGCTTCCAGTCCTCCTTTTGGAGGGGTGCAACGGTCTCCGCCTTGCCGCAGACACAGCTGCCGTTTTCGAACACATGGCTCTCAGTTGCGGCATAGTCACAGTCTTTGCAGCCCACAGCATGATTGGCAGTGTCGATCCCCTCATAGGTATAGCTGTGTCCCGTAGCAGGAAGCGTTTGGACTTTTTCCAAAACCTGTCCGCAGATCGTACAGGTGATGCCCTGCGTATATCCATCCTGTGTACAGGTAGGTGCCTGTGCCTGCTGAATATTACAGGTCTGATGATAGAAGGTGCCGTTCTCTGATACCACCGTATCTGTGGCAAGGCGGTTCTCCTCATAGCCGATCAATGCAAAATGCTCCAGTAGTTCAAACTCTGTGTCCAAGCCCTGAGATGCAAGCTCGGGGTAGGCTTTTGCATAATAGCCGGTATCGAACAGGGGAGATAGCTGCTTGGGACAAGTGCTCAGTTCCTCTGTAAGGTCCATATGATTCACAAAGTGATAAAAGGCCTGAACATAGTCTCCGTGTAAACTATATCGGAGGTTATAGTCATTTTGGTTCGTGTAGAAGGCTACATCGAAGAAGGGGCTTGCACAGCGGCCTTCTTCTATTCCGTATTCAATGAAATGGTTATACAGCTTCGCCTCGTCGGTGCCATAGGCTGTTTTTAGGTCGGGGTATTTTTCGGCGTAATATTCTGCATCAAACACATAGGGACGAACCTTTTCGGGGATTTCTACATAGGCAGTGGTTCTGCAAACGGGGAAATACAGAACATGAGGCCCGTAACCGGATACATAGTCCACAGTACCGATTTCCTTGCACCATTGCCTTGTGTAATACTGTGTAATGCTGTAATCGGCGGTGGCATTATAATCCCACTTGGGAGTGGGCCAAAGAGCAATATCTGCATCGATCGCTTGATAGACCACTTTCTGCACATTGTTGGTCCCGTGGTGGGCAATCTGTACGATATCACTTTTCAAGCTGAAATATTTGCTGTTGTCCGCTTTGTTGGCATCGTGATACCGTTTCAGCATAATGCCTGCGGATTGTGCGGCATCGCCAAGGAACAGAATGGTTTTTCCACCCATAGTTACACGAAATGCGACGCTGGAATTGTTCAGGTTGTCGGCGGTAAGCTGGGCAATGGTCTCGTTGGTATAGACATGACCTGCATCGGCTTTGGTTCCCGAATACTTGGTGGTAATGTTATCACAGCCCCAAAACAGGTCTTCAACTGTCATGAGAATATCAAAATGTACCTCGTCAAAGTCAAAAGAGGAATTGCACTTGCCACTATGAACGGGATTAACACTGACAATCCGTGTGGCATTTCCTTGGCTGTCCTTCAGCTTTCCGACTTTATTGAGAATGTTTTTAACCGCGTTTTGGATTTTGGCAGGATCGGCATTATAAAAATACTTTTCCGCTTCCTCTGCTGTGGGCATACGGTGATAGAAGGCATCTACCGTGACTTGGGAGGCATAGGTATTCGCAAATTCCAACAAAACACCATAATGATCTCCATGCGGATGGCTTAAGAACCACGCATCGATATGAGGCGTGGCCTGCCCTGTGATTTTTTGCAAGTAGGTGAACAGGTATGCGCCGTCATATTCGCTCCAGCCGCCGTCAATGACAATGGTTTTGCCCTTGCTCGTGCGAATCACATAGGACATATTCTGCTGATAATCATTTTTCTCCGTGTCGGGATTCATGCAGGGAAGCTGATGGAGGGTGGACACACCCGCACTGTCTGTTACGGTAGGGAGAACACCCATGTTTATCAGATCGATAGAATAGATCCGCTGTCCATCGGCTGTAGAATCCCCCACGATGGCAAAGTACAGCTTCCCGTTCAGACTCTGCAGACCGTTAATGGAGGAGGTTCCTACATTGGAGATGGTAGCTTGGCACTGATATGTACCGGCACTGTTCATCTTGCCGATCATGGGAGCTACATCACCTGCACCGCCACAGGTGAAGATCACATTTTTCGAAGCCAGCTCTACACCCTGGAAGGAACTGTTGGGGCGTACGATCTGAGAAGACCCGGTCTGGGTGAAAGAATAGATCAGCTTACTCTTGGGTGCGGCTTCCGACATGTTAACAGATTGGTTTGCATCCAGCAGTTCGTTCAGGCCCTTGGTATCATAGCAGGAATAGGTCACAGAACCTTCGGAGGTTTGGACTCGGAATATGGTGTACTGACTGTTGCCACAGGCATTGATCCGATACAGGGTCCCCAAACGGGAGCCGTCCTTGGAGGCGTAGTTCAAGTGATTGAAACGGTCCAATTGGGTATAGTTGTAGGTCTTGCCTGCCTCATAGGGTACACGGGCCATTTGGGTGGAATAATTGGTGGTTGCAGCAGTATCTATTTTGCATCCTACATAAAAATACAGCTTATTGTTGTAATAATACCCGGCAAGAGATTCACCCCTGCCGCAGTTGTTCAGAGTCATGTGATCCTGATAGACGGCCTTATCACCCTGAATGCTCAACCGGGACAGATAGGTGATCCCGGACCCACCGTGTTGGGTAACATACAGAGTAGAACCGTCAAAAAAGAAGTTCTGCACCACAGCCGAAGAGGGAAGCCCCGTCAGCGTATAGCGGTAATCTGCATTCAGGTTGACAGAGGTGGTGGGTGTGGGTGCTGCTGAAACAGCGGGAATGATTGGCAATATCAGTACCAAAGCCAAAAGAAGTGCTATCACTCGGAATCTCATATCTTTCTCCCTCACTTGTTTTATCCATCTAATGGTTCTCTTGCATTATATCATAGTTTCTTACAGACAACAAGCATTTTTCAGAAAAACCTTCGGTGTGAGTCATTGCGCGAAATAGGCCCTTGCGCTATCTGCGTAGGCGAAGAGAGCCTTGCAGACCTCACCCAGAGCGCCGGTCTTGCCGTTGCCGTAGGTGTCTGCGCTATAAAGCAGGCTTTCGGAGACCTGCGTCCCCCCCGCATAGACTGCCACGGTGACCGGTTTTCTCAGTTCCGCCGCCATAAGTCCGTCAAAGTCAAAGACATAGGTTCCCCCAATGGGGGTGTATGGGCCCTTTTCGGTGATCACCTCCGTGACCTCCCTGCCGCTGTAATCGATGTAGGTGACATGGAGAGACAGTTCCGTCACTTCCCCCTCAAATCCGACAGGATCCACAACAAAAAGCAAGCTTACCTTGGTTCCCAGGTTCATGCTCTTTCCCACCCAGGTCACAGAAGGCGCTTGGCAGTCCGCCAGATAGCTGTTGGTATTTCCGAAGGTCACAGTTTCCAAATCCCTGCAATACTCTCTCTGCTCCTCTGTCATAGCAGCATCTGCCAGGGCTTCCGTACGGTGATCCTTATAGATCTGTGCCTTGGTGCCATAGACCAGCAGATCCGCACAGAGGCGCTTCAAGCTTTCCCCGGTCGTCTCTTTGTTCAGCTGATTGTAGGCATATTGGGTAACGGAATACCGGTCCGCAGAAGAGTAATATTCCTGTCCGTTCTTGCTCCAGCGCAGTACCGCCACCAGCTCGTCGTTCATCTGAACAGCGGTAAGTCCCTCCAAGGTAAAGTAGTAATACTGTCCCTTTTCCTCGGGAGTCAGAGGCACCGGCCGGTAGCTGCTGTCCGGATTTTCCTCGTAGGTGGGGATCTGAACTTCTAACACAAGGTCTTCACAGCCCTCCAGATCTGCCACCGGCACCACATAGTTAACAGCAATATCGCTGGCCAGGTTCAAAGAGTGATAGAGCTTCACAGAAGTATCCTCTATGGGCTCCATGCTTTCCTTTTCTCCGCAGATACAGAAGCCGTCTGTGTAGCTGTGGGAGGCCTCTGCGGAATATCCGCATTCCTTGCAGTTTATCAAATGTGTAGAAGCGTCGATCCCGGTATAGGAAAACCCGTGGGCCGCGGATGTGAATTGGGCCGTGACCAGGGTGTCGGCCGTAATATTGGTCAGAGTCTTATCCCAGCCTGCAAAGCTGTAATGATATTCCATATCGGCAGGACGGGCAGGGATAGTCCCTATGTAGGCAGCAGTTTCTCCCTTCAATACACCCACAGTTTGGAGGGTGACTCCATCCCAATTGCGGAAGGTGACAGTATGATCCGTGGCAGGAAGCTGGTTGCGGGGTCCCACATAGATATAGTCTATCACAAGCTTGCCCCCCGTGCTACTCTTCACATGTTGGAAGCGGAGCCCGAAATCCTCCACCAGATCCACAGATGTAAATTTGCTGCCGGCAGGAACTGTAAGGGTCACATACCTCCCCTCCGTCACCGTCCAGGTCCCACGGATGTCATTGGCATAATTCCGCACCCCATTGTCCAAATAATAATACTCAAGTACCAACTGAGGGGTTTTCCCCGTATCTGCCACACAGCCCTCGGTCTTAAACCGGATCTGGAAATAGTCCGTGGATGAGGGCTGATACATTAGGGGAAAGAAATCGTGGGTATCCTTCAGGGGCATGGTGTTGTTATATTTCGTAGGCTTCAGCCAAGGACCGTAGATCACATTTCCATTTGCTGCCGTGCCGCTGTGTCCCTCGTTCACATTCACCGCTATCACACCGGTAGCATTGTCTATGGTATATCCGTTTGCTGCGCCGTTATAGTGGGTAGCCCAAGCGGTAGTGGAAGCAGCATCGAAGTTGTGATACGTATAAACGGGGGCTGCATAGCGGAGGCGGGATGCCTGATCCCCGGTAAAGTCAAAGAACAGGGGTGCCCCTTGATTTTTCCCGAAGTAGATGTAGTCCACAACCAGCTTTCCCCCGGAACTGCTGTAAATATTTTGGAATCGGAAGCCAATGTTGGTGATCACATCCGCATTCTTAAATGTAGCACTTAGGGGGATCGTCAGGGTTTGATAGACCCCGTCCGTATAGGAATATGCCGAGGACACATCCGTTCCGTAGCCGAAGGTCCCATTCTTCTTGTAATGGTATGCCAATACCACCTTCGGCTCCTTCCCTGTATCTGTTACACAGTTCTCCAACTTGAAGCGAATGCGTAAAAACTCAGCCTGAGAAGGATCATAGCTTAGAGCATGGTACTTGCTGTCCTCCTCCAAATTCCCGGGGAATACACCATACTTCGTGGTGGTACGGAGCCAGGGACCGTAGGTCAGATTCCCGTTGGCGGTGCTTCCGCTGTGTCCCGTTGTAATATCTATCGCAAGGGTTCCCGTCGTATTGTTAATGGTGTAGCCCTTGGCTGACCCATTATAATTGGTGGACCAAAAGCTACGGAACCAGGAATTGGAGGCAGCAGGCGTGTCAAAGTTGGTATATTGATAAGCGGGGCTGTTGTAATGGGGCCGATCCAGATGATCGTTGTCAAAGCCAAAGTACAGTTCTCCATCCCCATGCTCCACAGCGCCACAGATACAGCTGCCGTTCCTGTAGGTATGAGGCATCCGTATAGCATGGGCACATTGGGTGCAAGTTGCAATATGGGAATTGTCAATAGAAGGGGCTCCAACAGTATAAGTATGTCGGCAATCTGTGGCGATCAGCAGAAGGCTGGTGGTAACCTCTCGCTCTCCGGTTGCGTCAGAGGGAGAGTTCCGAAGGGCCAAAGCCCCTGTGGTATTTCGACGGCTGGCAAAGGTGGCGCTGCCGCCTCCGTCCAGGGCCACAGCCTCCACACAGCCTGCGGCATACATAATGGCAGCCATCTCTCTCAGGGTCGTTCCAACAGTATGGGACTGCCTGCCGTCTACCACAAAGGTCATAACCGTTCCGTCAGCCTTGATGCCGATGGCATTTCTCGGAGCAAGGGTCTTATCCCCAAACCTTTGGACGACACCGTCCTTCACAAGCCATTGTCTGCCGGAGGCGGCATTTTCTACATCGTGGTAGGGCTCGTCATAACCCCGGATATCAAAGGTCCCGTCCTTCAGAATCGCAAAGTATGCCTCGGGGTCGTCCACATCGGATCTCTGTACCAAATTCCCTTCCAGAATGATACAACCTCTGGATTGGTAGGTTTCCAGGTTGGCCATATCGGAATTCGTGGCAAAGAGGACATTTTCTCCTGTAGCAGCGGTATAGTCCGCAGCCTGGAGTGTCACCCGCTTCTTGGAGAAGGGAAGATTCTGTGCTTTTGCCTTTCGGGAGGCTTCTGTGCTTCCTGCGGTGTAATAGCCGGGATAGTTCACCTTAAAAGTCACCTTTGCCGTAGGGGAAATAGTAGCCATAAAAGCGTAAACCTGGTTATTTCCTTCCGGATCCGTCATAACAATATGAGACTCCGTTACTCCTGCAGTAATGTTATAGTCCTTCTGAGACTTGACAACCTTGTCCGCCGGGGTGTTTAAAACATCGGTCATCTGCTCTGTTGCTCCCACGGGAGCCGCTGTACCTTCCGGGGATACAGCAGGAAGTACCTGAAGAAGCATCACAAGGAGAATAAGGATCGACACCATTTTCTTTTTCATATATTGCCTCCTGCAATTTGCAAAAAATAAAGCTCAAAATCTATGCACAGCCCGCTGTGCCTAAGAAAAAAGACTACTTTTTCAGCGGTTTCGGACGATTCTGTGTGTTGTGTACAAATTTGAACTATTTGCTACCGAAACACGAATATGTGTATACTTTTTTGAGAAAACAAATCGTCCCTTGTGAAGCGCATAGACCATGAACTACGCAACTTTTTCTGCTGTAAAGGTTCTATGCAACAACATAAATCCGTCCATCTTTGATTTTAGCATGCTTCAGCTGTAAAATCAATCCTTTTAATAGCCAATAGGAGATAGTAAAATCATATGCTCCCAATTCCGATTTATGGAGCAGTTCGATTTCCGAATTTGTTCATAGGGGCGACCTGTGGTCGCCCGCAAAATGTTTCGATTTTGTCGGAAAACTCGTGATAATCCCGTAATTTCTACGGTGTTATACGATAAACAGCTTGATAAGTCGGAATTCTATGATACGAATGTAATTATATATTATCGTCAATCTCGTATAAAATGCCGGGAAGCAGAAGGGGGATCTGCTTCCCGGCTTGGTTTATGGTACTATACTGTATGCAAATGGGGCAGAGCAAGTCTTAATGTCGAAAGCGGCCTTACTCTACACCGGAGTAAGGGGACATATCCTCTATAGGCTGTACGCTTTCCATAAGCTTTTGCATATATTCCTTTGGCATATCCTGACCGAACAATTCCGGATCACTGATGTTTAGGCTGTAAAAATAATCTCCATCTGTCCAGTACCAGTAGTGGTCGGTATGTCTGTCTCCATTTCCTTCGTAGGGCTCTTGATGCTCTATGGATACTGTCAAAACTTCGTAGTTGCCGATTTGCAGGATTTCTGTTCGGGCCTCCGGAAGCATTTCAGAGGGATATTGAATGGAGAAGAAATCGACTTCCGGGATCTGTTTTGCGAGCTGTTGGGAGAAATAGATTTGCAGACCCGCCACCGACCAGCCTGCATGGAAGTAGGTGGCCTCCCGGGGAAATTGTTCAAGGATGTGATTGCCACTAATGAACACACCTTCGGGAAGGTCATCTTCGTTGGGGAGAATCCTCTCTTCTTCGGGGAGCAGGGGCAGATATCTTCCTTCATCGTTTCCTACTTCGAAGGATCCGGACATGGCATTTTCTCTGCTTACATCTATAGTAGGCAGATAATAGGTCTCAATAGAGTTCGGGGCATTTTCGTTTGCAAAGTCTTCTTGGAACTTTAGTTCCAACACATAGCCCATGTTGTGTTTTTCCACCAACTCTAAGGGCCATTCATATACCTCTACCTTACCCGGAGTAAAGAGATGGGCGGCAAAGGCAATGCCTGCCAGCAGAGATAAGGCTGCGGCAATGAGGATGGCTTTTCGGAGGGGCTTTAGGGGCTTTTTCATTCGGGGTCGCTTGGTATAAAATTCCTGTGAGGGGTGAATCTCAATCTGCTCTTCCTCCGGCACATCTGCAAATTGGGCTTCCGTGGCGGCAAGAAGGGCTCTCTGAAATGGGGTCATAGATTTCATGGTTAAGATCTCCTTTCGTAAAGTTTTTGAACCAGGGCCTTGCCTCTGGCAAGCTGCTTTCGGATGGCCCATTCCTTTCGTCCAAGAAGCTGTGCGATTTGCTTCACACTGAGCTCCTGGACATAGCGGAGCATCAGAACCTCCCGATAAAGGTCGGGGAGGCCTTTTATGGCTTGCAGAAGTCTTCCGTAATTCTCAGAGGCGGCAATCTCCTCGAAAAGATCCTCGTTTGCAGGCAGAACCAACTCGTCGATGTTCAAGGTTTTCGATTCCCGGTCTTTCAGATCCAGTGCGGCATGTTTGGCTGCTGTTAGGACATAGGCTCTCCTGCTTCCGGGCTCCGGGGGGATGCTGTCCCGTAGCCGATAGAGCTTCAGCAGGGCATTCTGCACCGCATCTTCTGCGTCTGCATCATTTCTCAGGATTCTTCGGGCTACAAACAGCATCTGCCGATGATAGGCCAAAAACAGCTCATCAAAGTTCATAATGCAATGTTCCTTTCTCTTTGAGTGCACTCTACCTATTAAGACGGCCCCCGTAACCGGAATTGGACAAAATTTTATCTTTAAGTGCCCAATAAACCGAGATGTTCGGAAGAAAATGGGGGAGGCGAGGCGGTGGGAATGGGGATGAGGGTTTTACGCTGTGTCGTGGGGCAAGGGCTGTGCATAGGATAGACGGAGGGAGGGATTTGCTTGGGTTTAAGGAGTTTGGCACTAAGGCGGGCAGGAAGTGGATCTTTGGAGGAATTCCAGAGGAGTAGGGGATTGTATCCTTCCGGGCGGGAGGATATTCTGACCATGCAGAGACTACAGCCCTATTTACTGGGCTATGAGCGATATATGATCAGGCCGGGGGATAGCTATTACGGCATTGCGCGGCGGTTTGGCACAACGGTGGGGGCGATTTCCGTGGCGAATCCCAATGCCGATCCGCGGCGGCTGCAGGTGGGGCAGTATTTGACAGTGCCATTGGGCTTTCCTGTGGTGCCTACGGATGAGCCCTTTACCTCGGAGCTTCTGAGCCTGTGCATAGAGGGGCTGACAGCACGCTACCCCTTCCTGACAAGACGGCGCTTGGGGACAACGGCATACGGCAGACCCCTGTATTTACTGCAAATGGGGCAGGGACGGAGAAGGGTCATTTACAATGCCTCCCACCATGCCAACGAGTGGATCACCACCCCGATCCTTATGAAATTTATAGAGGAATACGCTTCTGCTGTAGCCCGTGGGGGCAGGATCTATGATACGGACGGGGCAAGCCTGTTCCGACGGAATCTCCTTTTGGCAGTGCCTATGGTCAATCCCGACGGAGTGGATCTGGTAACGGGCGCTATTGAAGAGGGGAGCTTGGAATATGAGCGTGCAAGGCAGATCGCCGCATACTTCCCCGGTCTACCCTTCCCGGAGGGCTGGAAGGCCAACCTTCTGGGAGTAGATCTGAACCTCAACTACCCCGCAGGCTGGGAGCAGGCAAGGGAGAATAAATATGCCCAAGGCTATGACAGACCTGCCCCAAGGGATTTTGTGGGGCTTGCTCCCTTGGATCAGCAGGAGAGTGCCGCTATGGCGAGATTGACAAGGGAAAGTGATCCCGCCCTGACCCTGTCCTATCATTCTCAGGGAGAGGTGATCTATTGGAAGTATCTCAATATAGAGCCGCCGGGAGCGGAGGAGATCGGCAGAGCCTTTGCAGACAGCTCCGGCTATCTGCTGGAGGATACTCCCTTTGCCTCCGGCTTTGGGGGCTATAAGGATTGGTTCATCCGGGAATACAAGCGACCGGGCTACACCGTGGAGGTGGGGCGGGGCAGCAATCCCTTACCCCTGTCCCAATTTGATTCCATATATCAAAAAAATCTGGGAATCTTGACCCTCGGCCTTAAGCTGTAACACCTACTGCCCCAAGAGAGAGGTCAAAAAACACAGCAACAAGGCCATATTTGGCAAAAAGCTCGGTCTTTTTGAGAAAAATGGAATTCCTGTGTAGCTTTTTTGAACTACTTGTGGTATAATCTATATTGAGAATCTATCATTCTGATTACACTGCTTTTATAGGAGTTTTTGATATGCTCGAATTACTATGTCCTGCGGGCTCCTTTGATGCGTTACGGGCGGCGGTTTGTAACGGCGCCGATGCGGTATATCTGGGAGTAGAGGGCTTCAATGCCCGGCGGGGTGCCAGAAATTTCACATTGCAGGAGCTGCCGGAGGCGGTGCGCTACTGTCACATTCGGGGTGTCAAGGTACACCTGACCCTGAACACTCTGGTAGGGGATCGGGAGCTGCCTGCCGCCGCACAGACCATTGCCGCCGCCGCTAAGGCAGGGGTGGATGCCTTCATCGTACAGGATCTGGGCATGGTGGAGCTGTGCAAGCAGATCGCTCCCGGTGTAGCCCTCCATGCCTCTACCCAGATGAGCATCCACTCTCTGGAGGGGGTGCAGAAGGCCGCAGAAATGGGGCTGAGTCGTGTGGTTCTGGCTCGTGAGCTTTCCGCAGGAGACATTGGGGAGATCTGCCGCCACTCTCCCGTAGAGATCGAGGTTTTTGTCCACGGTGCCTTGTGCATGTGCTATTCCGGCCAGTGCTATATGTCTGCTGTGATCGGCAGACGTAGCGGCAATCGCGGTCAGTGCGCCCAGCCCTGCCGCTTGCCCTACGGCTATGACCGTTTTGAGAACAAATATCCCCTGAGCTTGAAGGACAACTGTCTGGTAGAGCATCTGGAAGCTCTCCAACGGGCAGGGGTGGTGAGCCTGAAGATCGAGGGACGTATGAAGAGGCCGGAATACGTGGCCACAGTGACCCGAATCTATCGGGAGGCTCTGAACGAGGGTAAGATCGGGGAGGAGGAGAAGCAGGCTCTGCGGACAGCCTTCTCCCGACAGGGCTTTACCCAAGGCTACTATCTGGGCAGAACCGGCCCGGATATGTTCGGCACGCACAGCCCGGAACGGGATGCCAAGCTCCAATTGCAGTCTGCCCGTGCAAGCTATGAGAATGTAGAGCCCCAGCGAGTTCCTGTGCGCTTCTATGCCATGATCCGTCGGGACGAGCCCATGCAGCTTGCGGTAGAGGATGACGAGGGTCGTGTGTGCAAGACAAAGGGCTCTGTTCCTCAGATCGGGGAACATCGCTCCCTGAGCAGAGCGGAGCTGGAGACCCGTCTGGCAAAGACCGGAGGCACTCCCTATATCTGCCGTGAGGTTCAGGTAGCACTGGATCACGGTCTCATGGTCAGTGCCGCAGAGATCAACAGTCTCAGACGGGATGTGCTGACCCAGTTATCCGCCCTTCGTGGCAGGGTAGAGAAGCCGGAGATCGGGAAGTATACGGAGCCTCGGCATTTTGCCGGAAGCGGTGCTTACCCCAAGCTGACGGTCAGCGTCCTGCGCACAGAACAAATCACCAAAAAGCTTCGGCAGATAAAGCCGGAGATCCTATATGTCCCCATTGGGGAGATCCTCCTCCACGAGGACTTCTACAGAAGCTTGATCAGACATCAGGCCGTCGGTGCGATCCTTCCCCGTGTGACCCGTGGGGCAGGAGAACGCAACGAGCTTACCGCCCAACTGCAGAAGCTTATGAACATGGGCATTGACTGCGTCCTCACGGGGAATTTGGGACAGATCCACCTGGCGACACAGCGGGGCTTCACTGTAGCGGGAGATTTTGGATTGAATCTCTTTAATTCCCGTGCTATGACAGTGGCAAAGTCTCTGGGACTCAGCACTGCCACCGCTTCCTTCGAGATGACCCTGCCCCAGATCCGGGATCTGTCCAAGCCTCTGCCGGTAGAGCTGCCGGCCTACGGGCGGCTGCCCCTGATGCTGACGGAAAACTGCCTCATGCGGAATCGGGCAGGGATCTGCTCCTGCGGTGACGGCAAGGTGAAGCTTGTTGACCGCATGGGAGAGGAATTCCGTGTGGTTCGGGACGGACAAAGCTGTAGAAGCGTGATCCTGAACGGCAAGAAGCTCTACATGCTGGACCGTATGCCGGAGCTGAGCCGCCTTGGACTGTGGGCCCTGCGCCTGTCCTTTACCACAGAAAATGCCGCAGAGGTAGACGGTGTTCTCACCGATTGGAACGGCGGCGGACACTTTGATCCCGGCTCCTGCACCAGAGGCCTGTACCTCCGGGGCGTAGAGTGAGCCTTTTCTACAGAGAAACCCATTCTCAATTCACAGAAAGGAGAACGTATTATGGGTATTGTTTTAGCATCTGCTTCCCCCAGACGGAAGGAGCTATTGGAGCGTATGGGTCTGGATTTCACTGTCCGTGTGGCACCCTTGGATGAAACCATAGATCCCTTTTCTAATCCTGCCGATGAGGCTGCCCGTGTGGCTTCGGAGAAGGCAAGATCTGTCTATCCCTACTGCCATGACGGGGATATTATCATTGGAGCGGACACCATTGTGGTCTGTGACTCTCTGGTCATGGGCAAGCCCCGTTCCGAGGCGGATGCCTTCTCCATGCTCCGCCGCCTGTCCGGTCGGGAGCATCAGGTCATGACCGGTCTGTCCGTTCTGACCGACACCTATGAGGAGACGGTCACCGTCACCACCACCCTCCGTATGCGCCACCTGTCCGACGAGGAGATCCGTGCCTACATTGCCACGGGAGAACCGATGGATAAGGCGGGAGCTTACGGCATTCAGGGTCTGGCCTCCATGTTTGTGGTAGGTCTGGACGGAGACTATTATAATGTTATGGGGCTTCCCATTTGCACCCTTGCCATGATCCTGCGCAAGTGTGGTGTGAAGCTGCTGAATTGTTGAGGTGACGGCTTTGAACAGAGGATTTTCCGGCCGTGTAAAGGTCCTTCTGATTCTTGGTGTGCTGATTTCCGTGGTATTTGCGGTCACTACGGCGCTCTTCGGAACCGGCTGGCTGCAGAAGGGTGTGCAGGGTGTTCTGACCCCTATTCGGGGCGGTATCAGCGCCATTACCAATCAGATCGAGCGTTATTATAACTATGTCTTTTCCTACGAGTCTCTGGCGGCGGAGAATGCATATCTCAGAAGCCGTATTTCCGACATTGAGGAAGAAATGCGTACCGCCGATGCCTTAGAGCGTGAGAACAAGCGCCTGAAGCAGCTTCTCAACCTGAAGGAAGAGCATGTGGATTATCAGTTTGATTCTGCTTATGTCATCTCCTGGGATTCCTCCGGCTGGAAAAGTACCTTCTCCATTAACAAGGGCAGTAAGGACGAGCTGGCAGAGGGAATGATCGCCGTTACGGAGCTGGGTCAGGTCGTGGGCATCATTACGGACATCGGCCCCAATTGGGCAACGGTGACCACGGTACTGGATACCTCTACGGAGATCAGCGCCTCCATTGCCTCCTCCGGCTATACGGGCGTGGTGCAGGGCTCTCTCAATTCCTCCAATCGGGGAACTCTGCGTATGAGCTACCTGCCCAGTGATGCGGTTCTGCGAAACAACGATCAGGTCGTGACCACCGGCTCTACGGTATATCCCAAGGATCTGGTTCTGGGCTATATTGTGGATGCAGGCTATGACGAGACCGGTGTTTCCAAATTTGCGGACTTAGAGCCGGCGGCTGACTTTGATTCCTTGGAGCAGATCTTCCTGATCACCCATTTCGAGAATTAATAAGGGGGAACAGACCTTGTTAGATAAACTGTACATCACACCGAAGCAGTGGATGCGGATCTTCCGCTGGACACTGTATTCCCTGCTGTTCCTGGGGTGCATGATGCTGCAGACAGTGATTTTGGGGAAGCATAAGCTTTTCGGCCTGCGACCGGATCTGATACCGATCGTCATTAGCTGTGTGTGCCTCCGGGAAGGGCCGGAGAGAGGCGGAGTCTATGCCCTTTGCTGTTCTCTTTTCTGGGCCTTGTCCGGAATAGATCAGGGGGCGCTGATGATCCTACTTCTCACCGTCCTGCCCATTACGGCAAGCGTGCTCTTCCGCAGAACCTTTGTCCTCAGCTTTGCTTCTGCGCTGGTCTGCTGTGGGATCATCCTCCTCGCAGTTCATAGCATGGGCTTTTTGCTGAAGCTGTTTTATGAATCCGCCCGGGGCAGTCTCTACTTTACCAGACTGATCCCTACGGTGGCAGTATCCCTTTTGGCACAGCCTGCCATTTATGGGATCGTGAAATGTATCCAGAAGATCGGAGATCCTTATGAGGCAGCATAAATTTCTATTCAGAGTTTGGACAGGTATCCTGCTGGTCCTGTTGGTGTTCGGCATTTACGTTCTGCGGCTGTATGACCTGCAGATCGTCCAATCCAGAGAAGAAGGGGTAGACCCTCCGGGAACCTATACCTACCGCACCCGTGTCAAGGCCGCCCGAGGGGAGATCATTGACCGCAACGGCAATGTGCTGGTAGGCAACCGAGCCTCCTTCAATCTGGTGCTGATCAACGATGCGCTTTTTAACTCTCCCAATTACAACGAGTCTATCCGCAGGCTGACCAACCTGACCCACGAGCTTGGGCTGGAGATCACGGATCATTTCCCCGTGACTATGGACAAGCCCTACACCTATACCAAGAACGAGTACTCCAACGCCTATAATTCTTATTTCAAGAGCTTTCTGGCAGCCCGTCAGTGGGATGCGGATATTACCGCTCCCCAACTGATCAGAAGAATGCGGAGTCTGTACGGCATTCCCGAGGATTGGACAGAGGAGGAGATCCGCCGTGTCCTTTCCGTCCGCTATGAGCTGTCCCTGAGAAGATGTACCAACCTGCCTACCTATGTGCTTTTGGAGGACGTGGATGCTCCCTCTCTTGCGGCACTCAATGACCTGAATATTCCGGGTCTTAACGTAGAGACCTCCACCGTCCGTGAGTATCACACAGACTATGCCGCCCACATTCTGGGCAGAACCGGCCTCATGGATGCAGAGGAGTACGAGCTTTATAGGCAATACGGCTATTCTATGGATGCCTATGTGGGCAAGGATGGCTTGGAGAAGGCCTTTGAGCTTCAGCTCCACGGCACCGATGGCATGCGGGAAACCAAGGTAGCGGCAGACGGAACGATCCTGGAGGAGCATTACATTCAGGAGCCCATTGCCGGCAACCATGTGGAATTGTCCATTGATATCAACCTCCAGCGTATTGCGGAGGAGGAAATGGAGCGCTTGGTTCGTGACCTTAAGGAAAACGGCCTGAAGGGCTCTAATATGGGCATGGACTGTGAGGGCGGCGCAGTGGTCGCAATGCAGGTGAAGACCGGAGAGGTGCTGGTATGCTCCAGCTATCCCAGCTACAGCCTACAGACCTATTATGAAGACTACAACGAGCTGATGGAAATGAAGCCCGCACCCTTCTATAACCGTGCTCTCAGCGCCACCTATCCCCCCGGCTCTGTCTTCAAGATGGTCACCACCATTGCAGGTATTGAGCAGGGCAGAATTTCCTCCGGCACACGGATCGAGGATAAGGGTATCTACCGCCGTTTCGAGGAATCTAATTTCTTCCCCCGTTGTATGCTCTGGACCACTCAGAGAAAGACCCACGGAAGCATCAATGTCATGGAGGCGCTGGCCTGCTCCTGTAACTATTACTTCTATGAGGTAGGCTGGAAGGCCGGCATCGATAGCCTTGACAGAGTGGCGGCGGCCTTGGGCTTGGGGGAATATACCGGCATAGAGATCACAGAGAATAAGGGCAGACGTGCCAACCCGGATACCAAGAAGGAGAACTACAGCGGTTCCGATGCCTACTGGTACGGCGCCGATACGGTTCTGGCGGCCATCGGACAGTCGGAGAACCGCTTTACTCCCATGCAGCTATGCAACTATACCTGTGCTCTTGCAAACCGCGGCACACGCTATAGGGCAACTTTTATGAACCGAGTCATTTCCTCAGACTATCAGAGCCTGATCCAAGAGAATCAGCCGGAGGTCGTGGCACAGCTGAACATACCCGATGATGCCTATTATGCCATCGTTGAGGGTATGCACATGACCACCACTTGGGGGGCAGGTACTTCCTACGGTCTGTATCACAACTATCCCATTGCGGTCTGTACCAAGTCCGGCACTGCCCAGCACGGCTCCGGCGGCTCAGACCATGCATCCTTTGTCATTTTCGCTCCCAAGGACGATCCCCAGATCGCCATTGCCATTTATCTGGAAAAGGGCGGTCAGGGCGGTAACTTGGGTAAGGTAGCTCAGAGCATTCTGGACAGCTACTTCTCCGAAACCGGCTCCGTAGACACCGTCCCCGGCGAAAATATCATCGGCTAAATCAAGCAAAATAAAAGGAAGCAAGACCCTACTGTGAGGTGGGGTATTGCTTCCTTTGCTTATGGTTCCTTACAGCTCTGACAGTGCGGCTTCGTAGAGGGCATTCTTGGGGAAGCCGGTGACCTTAGAGACCTCCTTGACAGCATCCTTGCGGCTGAGGCCCTGTTCCATGCGACTGCGAACCATGCTTAGGGCGGTGTCTACGGTGATCTCTTCCTCAGGGGCTTTGCTTGCACCCTCTAAGATCAGCACATACTCCCCACGGGGCTCTTGCTCCTTATAATAGGCACAGGCCTCTGCAAGACTCATGCGAAGAACCTCCTCATGGAGCTTGGTCAGCTCTCTGCACAGGGAGATCCGCCGATCTGCCCCAAAGGCGGAGGCCAGATCCTGCAAAGTTCCCGTGAGCTTATGGGGGGCTTCGTAGAAGATCATGGTTCGCTCTTCGCCCATCAGACCTTGGAGATGAGCCTGACGGTTTTTCTTATTGGTGGACAGGAAGCCCTCAAAGGTGAAGCGTCCTGTAGGCAGGCCGGAGATGCTCAGTGCGGTAATGGCGGCGCAGGGGCCGGGAATGGCACAGACGGTCACCCCTGCCTCTGCACAGAGCCGTACCAGATCCTCTCCCGGATCGGAGATGGCAGGGGAGCCGGCATCGGAGACCAGAGCGCAGGTCTCTCCCTCTAAAATACGGGCAAGGATCTTAGGGCCGCTTTGCTCCTTGTTATGCTCATAATAGCTGACCAAGGGCTTCTTAATATCCAGATGGTTCAAGAGCCGCAGGCTGACACGGGTGTCCTCGGCGGCGATGAAATCCGCATTTGCAAGAGTCTCTCGGCAACGGGGGGAAATGTCGGACAGGTTGCCGATGGGGGTAGGTACCAGATATAACATTCCGCTCATGGTGTCTCTCCTCTGTGATAGGCGGCACGGTATTCCTCTGTCTCTGTGCCGTCGGGATGGAATTCGATCAAATCGGGCAGATATTGCAGACCTGCTCCGGCGTTCTTTCGCCCTTCTATGAGCACAAGGCACACAGGGGCTTGGGCATTGTGCCGCACGAATTGGATGCGCTTGGGCTCGATCCTGTGACTCCGCAGCTCCCAGATCAGGTCGCACAGCCGCTCCGGCCTGTGGACAAGGGCAAAGCGACCTCCTGTGGGCAGAAGCCAATCTGCGGCGGCGCAAAGCTCACGGAGATTCAGAGTCAGCTCACTGCGATAGGCATTAGCGGCCTTCCCACTGCCCACAGGGAAGTAGGGAGGGTTGGAAACCACACAGTCGAAGCTGCCCACAGGCAGAAGCTCTCGGATCTGTCGCACGTCTCCTTGAAGGAGCTTCAAGGTCGCAAGACCGTTCAGGGCAATGTTCTCCTGACCCAAGCGCCAGGCGGTCTCGTCCAGCTCTATGCCGGTGACGGTACAGCTTCGGTCACGGGCGCTGAGGAGCAGACCGATGGTGCCACAGCCTGCGCCCAGATCCGCTACCCTCGCCTTGGGAGGCAGGGTGAGAAAATGAGAAAGAAGCACAGAGTCCGTTCCCAGACGGAAGGGGCCCTGCTTCATCATGATACCGTTCCAAAGTGTTTCTTTCATAAGCCTTCCTAATAAAAACAGCCGCCCTTTCGGGCGGCTTGTTTTGGACAATTAAGCCTGTTCGATAGCTTCCAGCGGGCATGCTGCAGCGCAAGAGCCGCATTCCACACACTGGTCAGCGTCGATGACGTACTTGTCGTCACCCTCGGTGATGATGCCGAGAGGGCAGTTGTCAGCACAAGCGCCGCACTTTGCGCAAGCGTCGGTAATAACGTATGCCATGATGTTGCCTCCTGTTATGTATTGGTTGTTCTTACATTTTATCATGTTTTTGAAAAAAAGCAAGACACTTGTATAGATTTTTTTCAAAAAGGCAAAAATTTTCAGAGGAGAGGGGGGCGAAAATGGAAAGTGGTGGAAATAATCACAGGATTTTGCGACGTGCCTATGCCTTGGCCTGCTTTTTGGGACACAGTGCAGTGGGAACGGAGCATCTGCTGATTGGGTCGGTAATGGAATCGCACCCTGCATGGGTGCGGCAAGGCTTGACTCCAACGGAGCTTCTGCATAGGCTGGTCGCTCTGAGAGGGCGGGGAAGCCCCATTAGCGCCCTGCCCTCGGCTATGACTCGACGAGCCGAACAGGTGCTGGATGGACAGACCCCGATCCCGGAGGCTCTGCTTCGTTTACAGGAGGGGGGAGCTTGTCAGCTTCTTCGACAATGTGGGGCAGACAGGGATCTTCTGTTTACAGATCTGATACACAGGGACTGTGTGGGAAAGGAGAATACAATGCAAATGACAAGATTACTGGATCAATTCGGCATAGATATGACCCGATGTGTCGATTCGGAACGGGTGGTCATCGGCAGGCAAAGGGAGATCGAGACCGTACTACAGATCCTTTGTCGCAAGCATAAGAACAACCCGGCTCTCATCGGCGAGCCGGGAGTGGGGAAAACCGCTGTTGTGGAAGGGGTGGCTCAGTGTATTGCAATGGGTCATGTACCGCAACAGCTTCAGGGAAAGCGGCTGATCTCTCTGGATATGGCAAGCGTTTTGGCAGGCACAAAATATCGGGGAGAGTTTGAAGAACGTATGCGTGACATCATACATGAGCTGCGGAGAGTGGGCAATGTGATCCTTTTCGTGGACGAGATGCACACCCTTGTGGGGGCGGGGGCGGCAGAGGGGGCTATCGATGCGGCCAATCTTCTGAAGCCGGCTCTGGGAAGGGGAGAGATCCAGATGATCGGTGCTACCACCCTGACGGAGTATCGGAAGTATATCGAGAAGGATGCGGCCTTGGAGCGACGCTTCCGCTGTGTGCAGATACAGGAACCCAGCCCTCGGGAAACAGAGCAGATCCTACGGGGACTCCGAGCCGGTCTGGAGGCCCATCACGGCATCGGGATCACCGAGGAGGCGATTTTGGCGGCAGTGGAGCTTTCCTGTCGGTATTTCAGCGACAAGTTCCTCCCGGACAAGGCATTGGATCTTTTGGACGAGGGGGCGGCCTGTGCCAAGCTCCACAGCAGGGATGGCAGAGGCAGTGACCGTGAGCTTCTCCAAGCTGTACAGGCTGGGGATTTTGACAGAGCCGCCCTCCTGCGGCAGGAACTGAGAAAGACAGCGCTCCTCAGAGGTGGGGTTCATGCCGCAGACATTGCCACTGCGGTAGCCGATCGGACGGGGATCCCGGTGGGCAGTATCAGCCTGTCGGAAAAACAACGGCTTCGGGAGCTGGAGGCGACTCTGTCCTCCCGTGTGGTGGGTCAGGAGAGAGCCATCCGTGCTGTCTGCGAGGCAGTGCGCCGTGGGCGTAGCGGCTTGGCGGGGGAGAAGCGCCCTGTGGCATCCATGCTCTTTCTTGGGCCTACGGGAGTGGGGAAGACGGAGCTGTGCAAAGCCCTTGCAGAGGCGGTCTACGGCAGTGAGGGGGCGATGATCCGTGTGGATATGTCGGAATATATGGAGAAGCACAGCGTCTCCCGTCTCATCGGCGCACCTCCCGGCTATGTGGGACATGAGGAGGGGGGAGACTTCTGTGAGCGTGTCCGCAGGAAGCCCTATAGCCTGATCCTTTTGGATGAGATAGAAAAAGCCCACCCGGAGATCTGCGGTATCCTCCTGCAGGTGATGGACGATGGGATCCTCACAGATTCCGCAGGGCGGAAGATAGATTTTCGGAACTGTCTTCTGGTCATGACCTCCAACTTAGGCAGTAAACAGCAGAACAGGGGAGCCTTGGGCTTTGGAGCTACCCAAGAGGATCGGCAGATGCAGGCCTTACGGGAGCATTTTCCGCCGGAATTTCTGGGACGGATCGACTGCCTTGCCTGTTTCCAAAGCTTGGGACAGGAGGAGCTGAGGCAAATTGCCGCCCTGCAGTTGAGGGATCTACAGCGCCGGGGAGAGAAGCAGGGTCTGTCCCTGTCTATAGACCCCGAACTCTCTCGGGAGCTTGCCCGTCGGGCTCTGCGGAGTGAAAAAGGGGCCAGAGAGCTTCGCCGCCTGATCCAAACAGAGCTGGAAGCCCCTCTCGCCCACTGCCTCCTCTCCGAGCCTACCCCTACCCAAATCTGCATAGCTGTCCAAAATGCCGAGATCTGCCTCCGAGAGGGAGGGTTATAATCCTGTTTCTTGATAAAACGGTTCATCCGTTTTATTAGAAATAAGTATAAACCGAAATTTGCCTGAGCCGATGTGATAAAAAAAGACTGCTTCTTACGTTGGAAGCAGTCTTTTGATATAGAATAGAGAGGGGATCAATCCTCATCCTCTGCATGGAGAATGTGGAGCTGTTTCAGGCAATTGGAGCAAAGCTGCTTGGTGCGATAGCTGTGGAGGTTCTCCTTTGCACCGCAGAAGGTACAGCAGTTGTGAACCTTCCAGAGCAAAATATCGTCGTCCTCCATGCGGATCTCAACAGCATCATGGGTTTGGATACCCAGGCTGTTGCGAAGTTCTACAGGCAAGACAATGCGCCCCAATTCATCGACCTTCCTGATCATACCCGTCATACTCATGCTTCCGAATCCTCCTGCGTTCTGTTTTGAGTGTGTTCTGAGAGCATACAAATGAAAGCCTCTCGAGGACATCTTTATTATACATAAAAATATTCCATTAGTCAAGACTTATCACGGAAGAATTGGGGCTTGTTTTTTTGGCAAAAAAATGGTAGACTAAAATTATTCTAAATGTAAAGGAGTTTTGCTATGATCAAACAAGATGTTTGTCAGCGTGTCCTGCACCGCGCCCTTGCTACCGGCGCAGACTACGCTGAGATCTACGCACAGAACACCGTGAACCACTCCATCAACATGATTGCCAATCGTGTGGAGACCATCAACGATACCGTCGTAGCCGGCGCCGCTGTCCGTGTGTACAAGGGACTGCGCAGTGTTATGGCTACCACTGTAGACACCTCTGAGAGCGGTCTGCTCCGTTGTGCCGAGAAGGCCGCCGATGCTCTCGGCGAGGGTACTGCACAGATGGATATCGTCCTGCAGGAAAAGGCTGTTGTGGACATCCATCCCGTTGCCGTTGCTCCCGGTACTGTGGGCAATGCAGAAAAGATCCGTATCCTGAAGGAAGGCTACTTTGCCGCCAGAAATTATTCCGATTCCATCACCCAGGTCACCGGCTCCTTGCTGGATGTGGATCATAACATCCTCATTGCCAATACCGATGGCATCTATACCCAGGACCGTCAGATTCGCACCCGTATGGCCATCTCTGTGGTAGCTGAGAAGGACGGAGAGACCCAGACCGGTAGCTTCCTTCCCGGCAGACGGGCGGGTCTGGAAATGTTCCAAGAGATCGACCCCAAGGCTGTGGGCGAGAGAGCCGCAAAGCAGGCTGTCACCATGGTCAATGCCGGCTACTGCCCTGCAGGAGTTATGCCTGTTGCCATTGACAACGGCTTTGGCGGCGTTATTTTCCACGAGGCCTGCGGCCATTCTCTGGAGGCTTCCTCCGTGGCTTACGGACGCAGCCAGTTTGTGGGCAAGCTGGGACAGAAGATCGCCAACGAGAAGGTCACCGCCATTGACGACGGCACCATTCCCAATGCTTGGGGCTCTATCAACATCGATGACGAGGGTACTCCCGCACAGAAGAATGTGCTCATCGAGAACGGTATCCTCAAGACCTACATGATCGACAAGTTCAACGGCAGACGCATGGGCATGGCTTCCACCGGCTCTGCACGCCGTCAGAGCTACAGCTACACCCCCACCTCCCGTATGACCAACACCTATATCGCTCCCGGCACAGATCGCAACGAGGACATCATTGCCTCTATGGAATACGGTCTCTATGCCAAGGATATGGGCGGCGGCTCCGTTAACCCTGTTACCGGCGAGTTCAACTTCAGCGTGAAGGAAGGCTACATGGTACGCAACGGTAAGATCTGCGAGCCTGTCCGTGGCGCAAGTCTGGTAGGCAAGGGCAGTGACGTTATCATGAACATCGACATGGTGGGTACGGATCTGGATATGGGACAGGGCATGTGCGGTTCCTCCAGCGGCAGTGTTCCCACCAACGTGGGTCAGCCCCTGATCCGTGTATCTTCCATCACGGTAGGCGGCAGATAAGGAGGGCAGGACTATGACATATCAGGAATTTAAGCAGGCTGTGATCCGCCATGCCGAGGCTATGGGCATTGCGGAGTATGAAATTTATTATCAGGCAGAGGAAAGCACCTCTGTCAGCGCCTTCCGCCATGAGCTGAACCAGTTCACCTCCTCTGTAGAGGGCGGACTTTGCTTCCGTTGCATCGTCAACGGAAAGATGGGCTATGCCTCCACGGAAGCCCTGAACGAGGAACAGGCAGAGCGTGTGGTTCGCACCGCTCATGACAATGCTCTGGCTCTGGAAGCCGATGACCCCGTGTTCCTGGTCAGCGGCGGTCAGGACTATGAGAAGATCGACAGAGAGGGCTATGAGCTGCCCAAGACCGAGGAGCTCATCAAGAAGGTTCTGGATACTCAGGAACAGCTCTATGCCGCAGCTCCCACTGTCATCGACGGCAGCTCCACTCAGGGCATGGCCATTTCCATGGATCTTGCCATGTATAACTCCAAGGGTCTGGATCTGAACTATCACAACAATATGTCCGCCATCATCGTCGGTGCTGTGGTTTCCGACGGCAAGGAGATGGAGAACGACTATCAGATCAAGCTGGGCAAGCTGGACACACTGGATACCGAGGCTCTCACCGCCAAGGCCGCAAAGACCGCTATGGCAAAGCTGGGCGGCGAGGTTGCCCCTACTGCGGTATGCCCCGTTGTTTTTGATCCCGAGGCTATGAGTGACCTTCTGTCTACCTTCAGCGGTGTTTTCTCCTCCGAGGCCGCCCAGAAGGGTCTGAGCAAGCTGGCAGACAAGGAAGGTCAGCTGATCGCTTCCTCCGCAGTGACCCTCGTGGACGATCCCTTCTACAAGGACAACCCCATGCCCATCCCCTTTGATGCAGAGGGCTCTCCCACCTGCCGCAAGGCTCTGATCGAAGAGGGTCGTCTCATGACCCTTCTCTATAACCTGAAGACCGCCGCCATTGCAGGGAAGAAGACCACCGGCAATGCCTCTAAGGGAAGCTACAATGCCTCTCTGGGTGTCCGTCCCTTCACCATGTATCTTGCTCCCGGTGAATTGACCGAGGAAGAGCTGTTGGAGAAGGCAGGCAACGGTGTTTACATCAACTCCCTCAGCGGCCTCCATGCAGGTGCGGATGCCGTTACCGGCGACTTCTCTCTGCAGAGTGCAGGCTATCTCATTGAGAACGGCAAGAAGACCACCCACGTCAAGTCCTTCACCGTGGCTGGCAACTTCTACGACCTCCTCTTCCGGATCACCGCAGTAGGCAAGAATCTGGAGCTTCCCATGGCAACCGGCTCCACCGCCTTCGCCTCTCCCAGTGTTCTGGTAGAGAAGCTCTCTATTGCAGGTAAGTAAAAAAGCATAATAGCAAGGAGCTGTAGCAAAGTATCATGCTACAGCTCCTTTTGTGTTGTGAAAAGGATTATTCCAGATTCAGCTTATTCCGCAGGATTCTTTCACAGAGGAAGAAGAACAGGATGGAAAGTCCCACATTCAGGGGTAAGGTGGGGAGCATTACAGAGCCTAACAGACCTTGGGGATCGATAAATGTACCAATCTCCTCTGCGGCAAAGGACAAGCGTTGGGAAATGACTGTCATGATGGAATACATCATGTTCATGCCGTAAAAGATGGCGACAGCCCAAATGCCCCGTCTGGTACGGAACATGTGACCCAGACAGCAGGCCATGTAGATCATCAGCAGGGAGCAAAGCTGGGAGGCGAAGAAGGACAGGATGACCCACAGGATATCCCAGCTAAAGGAGATAGAACCGAAAATCATCCGAAGGTCCAAGCCACCCTCGTTCAGAAGAACAGCAACCAGAACGGCGAAACCTCCGAGCGTTACAAGGATGCTGACGGTGGTAATGATCAGAGCGGTCAGCAGCTTGGCGGTAAGGAGCTTCCAAGGCTCTGTAGGCAGGGTGAACATCAGGTAGCCTTCCCGACCTAAAAGCCCACGGTAGAAGCGCAGGGCAAAGTAAATGGTGGGGAGCACCCCCAAAGCGATCAGCGCCAGGGCGTAGGGGAACATAGTGACGACTGCCACGATAACGGCAAGGGGATGATCCATATCAAAGGAGAAGATCAGATACTCCAGACCGGTCATCAGTACGACTCCCAGCCAGATATAGCCGAAGACACGAAGGGCGGCACGGAGCTCATATTTCATTAATTTTCTCAGCATTGCCACATTCCTCCATAATTCACATTCATACGGAAGATCTCACGGAACAGCTCATCGAGAGACTTGCCCTCCTGCTCACGGATATGCTCTACGGTGTCGTAGCAGACGATCTCGCCATTACGCAGGAAGATGGCTTCGTGCAAAATGGGCTCTACATCGGTGATCAGGTGGGTGGAGATCAGCACTGTGCTGTCCGGCTCGCAGTTACTCATGATGGTGTTCAGGATGAACTCTCTTGCAGCGGGGTCTACACCGGCAATGGGCTCGTCCAGCAGATACACATGGGCTCTTCTTGCCATGGTGACAATGAGCTGGAGCTTTTCCTGAGTGCCCTTGGACATGCTCTTGATCTTGGTCTTCAGCCCGATGCCGAGGGTGGCACACATGGCCTCTGCCCGATCTCTGCGGAAATCCTGATAGAAATCCTGGAACAGATCCAGAAGGTCGGAGGCCTTCATCCAGTTGGCATAGTACATCTTGTCCGGCAGATAGCTGACCATGGCCTTGGTATCCGAGCCGATAGGTCTCTGGCATACGGTGACGATGCCGGAGCTGGGCTGCAGGAGACCTGCAAGGATCTTGATCAGCGTGGTCTTGCCGGAACCGTTCGGGCCTAAAAGACCGATGACTCTTCCGGCCGGCAGGCGGAGACAAACATCCTTCAGAGCGCAGAGATAACCGTAATGCTTCGTCAGCCCCTGACACTCAATAATGGGCGGAAAGAATTCCATACATATCAACTCCTTCTGTACGGCAAATTCTAAGATGGCAACACCGTACTATAACAATAATATACTCGATTTTTCCCCTTTTGTCAAGAAAATCTCCCTACCCACCCCCAAAATTTCGCCTCCTCCCTCCGTCCATCCATGCCCACCGCACCCTTGCCTCTCCCAACTGGAGAGCCAAGAACCGTGTGCAAACTTCAAACAACTCGACACACCGAAATATATCCCTCCGTCTACCGATGCCCACCAAGCCCTGGGCTCTCCCTCCGGGAGAGCTGGCGCGCAGCGCCTGAGAGGGCTCACTGCACCGATTCCACCCACAAACTACCCACAGAACCACCGCACCGATTCTTCTCACGAACTGCATTCCTCCACGAACTGTCTGCACATCCCTCTCCCCCTCCCTTCGGGAGGTACCTCTCCCGGAGGGAGAGGCAAGAGCTGTGTGTAAACTTCAAGCAGCTCGCCAAACCGTCATTTATCAAAGAGCAGAATCAACC
>JAFOZC010000189.1 GCA_017391305.1 Oscillospiraceae bacterium
GGTGTTCCAAGTGTAGCTGTCTGTTCCCCCGGCGGTACAGGTGGCGGCCTTGATGACGGTCTTGGTGTAGTCTGTGGTGTTCAGCTTGGGAAGGGTGACGGTCTTGGTGCCGCTACACTTGCTACAATGTCCTGCCAAAGTGCCGCTTGCGGTGAGGGTAGGCTCTTTGGTGACCCCGAAGCTGAAGCTATGTGCCTCGGTCTTGCTATAGCCGCAGGGACAGGTGAGCTTGTGGCTGTTACTGTCTACATTGGTGTAGGTGAGAGTGTGGTTTGCATCGCTGACGGTGACGGTAACACTGCCGTAGACAATGCCGTCATAGCTGATATTCATGCTGTAGCTCCCTAAGGTGTTTCCATCCGGGGTGGGGATGTTCAGGCCGTTTGCAATGCTGAGGGTCTTAGTGCTACCGTCTGCATAGCTTAGGGTCAAACGGATGCCACTGTAATCGGGCTTACTGCCCTTGTGGACAGTAATGGGGCTGTTGCCTGTGAGGGTAGCCTTGCCCCCTTCCAGACGGAGGGCGGTTTCCTTTGCCATAACTGCTGCCATAATCAGGGGAGCGGTACCCTTGGCTTCGTCATTTTCGTAGGTGCTGTAGAGGTATTCCTGATTGGTCTCTCTTGCCCAGCCTGCCTTGTAGCTGCCACCGATGCGATAGCTTCCTTCCCTACCCCACAGGTAGGTGTCTACTGTGCCGTTAAAGGCCTTGATGCCTGCATCGGCATATTTTTTTCCGACCCAACCGCTGTTATAGGCTTTGAGAAGGGCATAGGCCATCATAGCTGTGCCGGAGGTCTCCAAATCGTTTGCATGGGTCTCTACATTGGAGAAGGTGCTGTTGTCCATAGTGTAGCTACGGGTGAAGTAATTCTCGGAGGTCAGACTGCGGTTATATTGGGTCATGTTGTACCACATTCCTGTGGCGGCATCCTGATAGGGGAGCATTCCGTCAAAGAGTCGAGGCAGTCGGGAGATCAGATCGTTCCTCTGAGCGCCCTGAGGCATGAGGGAGATCACATCAACCAAAGTCATAGCATACCAGCCGGTGCCTCTGGTCCAGTACTTTTCGTTGCCCTTGGAGGCAGAGGAGGACCAGGCATGGTGGTACAGCCCTGAGGCGCTGTTGTACATATTGTCTGCCACCCAGATCAGGCGCTGATAGACCTCGGTGCGAAGGCCGGAGGCGGTCTTGCCGGGGATGGTCAGAGTTCCCTTTTCCATCTCTCTTGCACATTCCATGAGGAAGGGAAGAGCCATATACAGACCGTCCAGAGCGAGGGTCCAGTAATGCCAGCAATAGCTGGTATTGGGGGAAACGGTTTGCACCCCGTTATACAGACCCTGCTGATGGGTGAAATTGTTGCCACAGTTGGCATAGCGGATCTGCTGATCCAGCTCACTTATGGCATAGGCTATTGTCTTCCGGAATTTTTCCTCATAGCTTGTGTCCAACAGATCGAGCAACCCACGGGCAGGGGCGATGGAGTCGATATGTCCGTCATTCCAGGCGGCAACGGTGCCGTTGTCGGAAATTACATGATTGTAGAAAAGGGCGGTATAAGTTTCGTTCCCCGTCATTTGCAAAGCGTCCATCATGAGACCGTTGAAATATCTCCAGCGGTCGGTCTTGCCCTCGGAATCCCAGGTGAAGCTTTGGGCATAGTAGGGATTGGCACTGACCAACTGGGCAGCATAGGAGCTGAGCTTTGCGGCATTTGCGGCAGTTTTCCGAGTCAGGGGCATAGCATTGAGGTGGTCTTGGAGCTCCTTGGTCTTGGCATCCAGAGCATTGCGGTTGGCGGCGGTGTAGCTGCCTCCGTTGTGGGCATTGTACAGTGCAATGGCGCTTTCCAAGGTAGTGAGGAAGCTCTGATACCGGGCATCTGCCAGAAGGCTATACTTCACATAGGGTTCGGAGGCCTTGATGGCATTGTACAGAGGCTCTGCATTGAGGCGGTCGGGAAGGAGCTTGTACAGGATCAGGTCTGTCCGCTGGGAGAAGTGATCCTTCTGCAGATCGAAATAGGGCAGGGCGCTGACACCGTAGTTCAGGCGCATCTGGAAATTGCCGTCCAGACGAAGGTGCATCCCTCCGTGACCGTAGTGGGCATAGAAGGTAATGGCCTGTGGGGTGGCGGAGCGGCCGATGCCTCTGCCAGTGGCGGTGAAGTTCAGGTATTTTCCGTCATGGAATTTTACGGTAAAGGTAGCGGCGGCGGAATTACTGCCGTTCGCTCCCGGGGTGAAGCTGTCCAGAGTTACCGCCCAGGAGGGGTCTGCCCCTAAGACGGTGTTCCCGGAGACCTCCACAGGGAAGGCTCGCAAGGTGCCGTTGTCCGCAACTGCCAGAGGATTCAGGGCATAGTAGGAGCCACCGTACTTTGTGTCGGTGACCATAAGGTAGCTACCGCCGTTCAGATTGCGGAAATTGTTCTGGTTGCTGTCGTAAAGGGGGTAGCCAACGGAACGGTTATTGGCTATAGGTAGGGGAAGCTCTGCGATCTGTGTACTGAGGGAGGCGGAGCTTGCTCCCCGAACGGTGGGGAGCAGTCCTGCCATCAGGCACAGCGTAAGGAGAAAGGAAAGACTGCGACGAAGAATCCGGTTTTTCATAGCTTACCTCCTGCAAAATGTGAGATGCGGGGATCAGGAATAGGCTTTTGCGCTGTCGGAATAGGCGAAGAGAGCCTTGCACAGGGTCAGAAGATCCCCTGTTTTGTTGTTGCCGTAGGTGTCAGCACTGTATTGCAGGGTAGAGGAGACGGGGGTACTGCCCTCCATGACCTGTACGGAAAGGACGCTCCGAAGCTCAGAGGCCAAGAGGCCGTCAAAGGAGAAGGAATAGAGCTTCTTCTCCCCATTGTATACCTCAGGCTCTGTAAGGGTCAGGCTTTGCACTGTGCCGCGGAAATCGGTATAGCTGAGCTTCAGGGAAAGCTTGAGGGGGTCGGCGGTGTAATTGGCGGTGCTGAAAATAAACTTCAGGCTGACCTTACCCTCCAGATTCAGGGCCTTGCCCTCCCAAAGAATGGGGGCGTTGGGAGAATCGTTGAGGATCTGATTGGTATTTCCGAAGGAAACAGCATCCAAATCACTGAGATAGGCTCTGTGCGCTTCGGTCATGGCGGTGTCTGCGAGGGCATCGGTGCGGTAGAGCTTGTAGATCTGTGCCTTTGCACCATAGCGTAGGAGGTCTGCACAGAGGGTCTTCAGGCTGTGGGAGGCAGTAGCCTTGTCCAACTGGGAGTAGGCATAGGTGGCGATACTGTAGCTGTCCACGGGGGAAATGTAGGTGACACCGTTCTTACTGCCCTTGAGGACGGCATATAGGATGTCGTTCATCTGCACGGCGGTCAGCCCGTCCAGAATGAAGTAATAATAGCTACCCTTACGCACAGGAGACAGGCGCAGGGTCTTCTCTCCCGTGAAGGTGTTGCCCTCGTAATAGCTGACACGGACACGGAGGCTTACGGTGCTGAGGTCATAGCCCTCTAAGAGGGAAAGGGGAAGGGCATAGTTCAGGGAAATGTCGCTGGCTAAGTCTAAGGTGTGGTTCAGCTTCAGGGAGCTATCTACAGGGGTAGTGGTAGCGCCGCAGACACAGCTTCCGTTTTCTGTGTTATGGCTCTCGGTGATGGACTTGGCACAGCGGCTACAGGTGAGGGTGTGGGTGCTGTTGCCGTTGTCCCGATAGCTGTAGCTGTGTCCTAATCGGGGCAGGACGGTCTGTTGGGCAAAAACCTCGTGGCACAGGCTACAGTAGATCATATCCGACAGGCCGGAGCTGACACAGGTGGGGGCTTTGCCTGCAACAGTGATCTTGTCATGACCTGTAGCGGGGAGTACGCTTGCCTTCTCCAGCACCAAGCCGCAGACAGTGCAGATTTCTCCACGGGTGACACCGTCAGTGGTACAGCTGGGGGAAAGCGCCTCGGTCACCACGGTCTTATGACCTGCCATGGGGGTGATATCCTCCCGATAAGCGCCGCAATCCGAGCAGGTATAGCGGATCACACCGTCGGTGGTACAGGGGTGGGAAAGGAGCGTGCCTTCGTCCCAATTGTGGCTGTAGCTACGGCTGTAGCCGCAGGGACAGGCCTTTGTGTGGCTTTGTGCATCGGTGTTTGTTACACTGAAGCTGTGGGCGGTGGCCTCATAGCTTGCGGTGAGGATCAGATCCTCTGTTACCTCTGTTAGAATGGGGGTCTTTCCCTCACTGTCCAGCCAGCCTGTGAAGGTGAAATGCTCTGTATCGCTGGGAGCCTTGGTGGGAATTTCGCCCTCATAGGCTACGCTACTGCCTGCAGGGACACGGGCATAATAGAGGACAGCTCCGTCATGGTTCAGGAAGGTGACCTCTGCCATTTCCATAGGGGCATCCTGCTCCGGGCCTACATAGATATAGTCAACGGAAATGTTGCCGACACCCTTGAGCCCTGTGAAGCGGAAGCCTAAGGAGGTAATGAAGTCTGCGGTGCGGAAGTCTTCTGTCAGGGGGAAGGTCAGGGTGATATGCTTGTCATTTGCAAGGCTGTAGGCGGCGGTCATGGCGGTGCTGTTTCTTTGGAGAAGGCCGTCCTTGATCCGATCATAGACTACGGCTACGGTGGGATTTGTGCCGATCTGAGAGAGGCTGCAGCCCTCGGTCTTGAAGCGGATCTGTACCACCTCTGCCTGCTCCGGAATGTAAGCAAGGGGCTGACGGAAGCGCTCCTCCTCCTTGGGGAAGTAGCCGTGGAAGGCGGTGGTGGAGAGCCAAAGCTCTTCTCCCGATTCCGGAACGGAAAGGCTCAGGTAGCTGTCTTCTGTTTGGAGGACGGGAGCTTCATGGAGCTTGTCCTCTGTTCCCAAAGCGGCTGCCCAGTTGGGCTTTTCCGGGCGGTCAAAATTGTGACCGTTGTAGATCTCGTTCTCATAGCGCTGTTGTGCCTCTTCCGTGTTGTCGAAGTGGAAAAGGAGCTTGTTGGGCTCTTCCGAGGGCAGACCGGAACGGGGTCCTAAGTAGAAATAGTCCAGAGTGACACTGCCGTTTTTGGAGCTGTCGGTCAGTCGGAACTCATGGAAGGATAGCTGAATGCCGGATACCTTGGAAAGACTGCTCATAGGCTTTTGAGGGAAGCCGGATACGGAGGCATTGGCATCAATATCCTTCTGGGTAAAGAGATCCAGAGTGAGGGTCATATATTTCCCGTCGGAAACGAAATCCTTCCCGAAGCTGTAGGATCTGTCATAGGTTCGGGAGCCGTCTTCCATAAAGTACCACAGACGGAAGAAGGGATTGATATCCTCCAGCGCCTTGAGATTGTCCAGCTTGAAGCGAAGCTGCATGACCTCCGCCTTCTTGGGATTGAAGTTCAGGGGGGTGGCGGATAGGGCATAGGTTTCCATGAAGATGGAGTTGGGGGAGTCGGTATCTGTTACCTTATACATGGTCAGGACACCGTTTTTGTCATCTACCTCTCCGGGGATCTCCACGGTGCTCTTGGGGGAGGCAACGTACTGACGGAAACGCCAACGGGAGCTGCCGTCATAGTTCACCTCGCTGTACTGGCTGTTGACCTTGTAGCGGTAACGGTCTGCCACCTCATGACCAAAGTCGAAATACAGGGAGTTGAGGGTGGGATCGGCAGGGTCACGGTCGATCACATGGAGATTGACCTTGCCTACCTCTGTGAGAGAGCCGTCTGCGTTCTTATAGATCATCTTTGCGCTGTACTCTCCCAGAGCGGTGGTGGTGAAGTCCGGGGAGAATTCAAACCAGTATTCTCCGGGATTCTTCTCCCCTCTGGTGGTGTGGAGAGATTCCCCGGAAGCACCGAAGGCGTCAATATTCCACTTTACACGGATATCTGCCGCCAGAAGAGAGATCACGTCTTCCTTTCTCAGGTCTGCAAAGCAGTAATAATCCTTGTGACCTGTCCAAGTCAGGTACATGTCACCGGGGGTCTCCTCATAGCGGTACAGGTGGGTCTTGATATAGTCAATGTGGTTGCGGACGGTGCTTGCGCTTAAGGCCGCAGTACCCCAGCCGCCGGAGGAGGTCAGATTGCCGTCACGGTACAGGGGGTAATAGGTGCCGCTGGCATGGCGGTAAATGAGGAAGCTACCATCCTTCAGTACATCGATCCAGGTCCACTTTGCGGCAGATTCGATCTGATTGGGGAAGGAGGAGAAGGAGTCAAATAGACCGGCATAGGAGAAGCTGTCGTTGTTGCCCAGCACCACTTCTCTGTTATAATTGCCGCTTGTCCAATAGCCTCCCGTGCCCTTGCGGATGGGAACACCGTCGGAGTAGGTGGTGACAGCATCGGGGAGGGCGGAGCTGGAATTGCTTGCAGAAATATTTCTGTGAATGATCCAGTTGACATATTGACGGGAGGAGGCAGAGAAGTACCAATTCTCTCCGTCATACAGGCCGTTCTTGGCACTGCTTGCGGAGCTTTTGGCGATATTATAGGAAAGTACACGGTTGACCTTGGGATCTACGATCAGATAGTCGTGATCCTCCTGGGGCATGGAGTCTACCTTGGTGTAGCGGTAGTACTGCTCGTTGGACTTGACTTTTTCTTCCCCGTTGTAGGGATTCGCTTCCCACATGAGGTAGGATTTGGTGGCCCAGTCCAGATTGCTCACAGAGGTGAAGGTCTCCTTCAAGAACACACCCTCGTCAGCGGCATAGCCAACAATGTGTGTGCCTCCGTAATAAATGGTGCCTGCATAGGGCGCCCAGCCTCGGTTGTTGTTATAGATCCCCTCGCAGTTCCTTACGGCGGACTCTACCTGATTGAGGAAGGAGATCTTGGGGGCAACGGTCTTGACCAAGGTGGTGTGATTGTCGAAGCCGTGGTGAGGGATCTGCATAAGATCTGCCTTCAATGCGGAGGCAGGCCATACCTTCATAAGAACAGTGTCTGCTTTGTTGAGATCCCCTGTGAGCAGGAGGATCTTGCCGTCCATATTCACACGCAGAACCATAGAGGTATCGTTGCCGTCGGGGTAGTTGGTGGAGCTGCTGTCTTCTAAAATAAGGTCGTAGTTGCTGTTGGCCTTATAGCGGTCTTCTACGGTATAGAGAACATCAAAATTCACACCGGAAACTTGGAAGCTCTGACCTGTGTGAGCTTTGTAATACTTCATATTGGGGTACATACGGCTGACTCTTCTGGCATAGCCCCGCAAAGAGCCTTCCCCGTCTAAATTGTACATGGTATTCAGCACATCAAAGTGCATCTGATACTTGTGCAGGAAACGGGCAAAGCCACCGCAGTGGTCACCGTCATAGTGGGAGATGAACCATGTGTTGACGACAATTTTCTCTCCCTCCGGGATACCGGTGATCCTGCGGAGGAAGGCATAGAGATCGTCACAGCTTCGGTCACCCATCTGGTTACTGCCGCCACCGTCAATGACGAAGAGGCTGTTGTCGGACATTTTCAGGATCAGCATGGCACCGGCATTACTGCGGTACTGGGTGTTCAGCTCTGCTTCCCCTGTGCTGAAGCCATCCTCTGCACCGGACAGACCGTACATATAAAGCTCTGTCCGCTCCGGCCCTGTGGGGGTGTAGGAGAAAAGACCGAAGGTATCCTTGTGGGTGTCTACAATAATGCGAACCTGTTCGTAAACAGCCAGATAATAGGTGTAAAGAGAATGAGTGCCGTCCTTGGCAAGGAATTTGGCAAAAAGGTTGTTGCCACCGTTGCCGGGCTGAGAATTGGAGTAGATACGGCTGTAGCCGTTGCTCTCCAATTTGGAACAGTAGCTGTTGAACTGGGACTCGGATGTGTAATTGACGATCCGCATTTTGGACTGTGTGCCGGTATCTCCGTAGGTGGAGCCGAAGCCGCAGTCGTAGGTCATCCAGCTTGTGGCATCGCCGCCGGAATAGGAGGGGACGGAAACGTCGGATGCGCTGATGGCTCTGGTAGGGGGAAGGCTGTCAGCTACTTGGGTCTGTGCTGACAACGGGGTTTCTGCTTCCTCTGCTCGGACAAAGAGAGTGCCGGGAAGCAGAGACAGCAGGAGCGTCAGGGAGAGGAAAAGGGAAAGCCATTGTTTCAGTGTCTTCATAGGGAAAAACCTCCTTGGAATCTGGTATATCCCTCAAAAATAGGGGAAGATGGGGAAATAGCTTATTTGGCGAAATAGGTATTGGCGGCTTGGTTGTAGAGGTACATGGCGGCGGCTACATCTTGGAGTTCTCTGTCGTGGATGCCCTTGGCATTTTCGATGATGGAGGCGCAGTAAGACAGGGGAGAATAGGAAACCTCTGCGGTTTCTGTGCCGTCGGAGATGGTCAGGGTGAAATATTCGTCTAAGTCCTTGGCGCCGATGTCGGGGATGTCTGCGTAGTATTTGCCGGAACGGATGCCCAGGGGGAGAACTTCGCCCTTGTAGGTGACGGTGAATTGGTCTGCGATAC
>JAFOZC010000190.1 GCA_017391305.1 Oscillospiraceae bacterium
GCCGAAATTCACGACCCAGAACCATCAGTGGACAACAACGGCTTTGACGACCTATGACCCCTGTACTATGGACGAGGTGACCCAGTTCCAATGCACCGTATGTAATTATGGGAAGAAAGAAATGACAAAGGCCGCTGTAGGTCACAGATATGTGGATGGGGCATGCGCCGTCTGCGGAAAAACGCACACAGCCACATTGCTTCATTTCCAGAAAAATTCTCCCGAACTGAGCTTTAATTGGAATGCTCGGAGCCAAACAGGGAACATAACCTTCGACACCGAGGGAAATGGCTTTTTAAAGGGAACCTTCGACAAAACAACGACATCGCGATGCTATGTGGGGATGACCTCTTCGTTCCTCACCCACAGCATCGGTCACACGGTATACAGCCCCGATGAGATCGTCCAGATCCGCATTAAGATCGACAGCGAACCCGATACGGAGATATTGGCATCCCAATGCCGTATGTATTTTATCGCCAGTGATATGACCTTGGGTAACGGCTATGACGACACTCATGGAGTATGGGCCCAATCTCTCACCGTGGATGAAGAGGGCTTTGTCATTCTGAATTTCCCCTTGCCCAGAATTGCTGTGACTCAGATCATCCGCATGGTCCGCTTGGACTTCCTGAGAGGGAATACGGAAACGGGAATAAAGGGACAGTTTGCGATAGACTATATCTATCTCGGTTCCAGCTGTGAGGCTCCCACAAAGGTGCATAGCTGGAACAAGGGTGTGGTACTCACCGAGCCTACCTGCACCGAAGAGGGAGAGCTTCAGTACACCTGCTTCCTTTGCGGCGCTTTGGATTATGCAAGCATCCCTGTGGAAGAGCACCGATATGCTCCGGGCAAGACGGTTGCTCCCACCTGCTCTACCACCGGTCAAACGGGAGGCAGCTTCTGTATTTACTGCGGTCAGGTAGAGGTCATCGACGGAGTAAGCCAGGACGCAACGGTGATTGCCCCTGTTTCTCACAGCTACGATTATGCAGATCATGGAAGTGGGGGACACATCGGCACTTGCTACCATTGTCAAAATCAGACGGATCTGATCAGCCATAGCTTCCTGTACGGCTACTGCCGCTGTGGTGCGGAAGAGCCGGAATATATGATTTACGGTTATGACAATAGCTATTTAGATGACAGTGCTTTATCCAACGGCACAAGCCTCTTTGTAAAGGGCGCCGGTGTGACACTCAATAATGAGGAAGGGAAGACCGCCGATACCTATACCCGTACCACCTTCTCCTTTACAGGAACGGGCTTTGATATTATCAGCCGTACGGGTTCTCAACAGGCTACTCTGCGGATAGCGATCTATACCGACAAGGCGATGAGGGAAAGCGGCTGTATTAAGTCCCTGACAGTGAACAATAAGGGTGAGCTGGAATTGTTCCAGATCCCCGTGGCTTCTGTCCACGGCCTTGTCTATGGAACGTATTATGTTGCAATCGGCGTGAACAAGAAAGTGGAGAACAGCTCCCTGTCGTTCCTGGATCGAGGAAATGAATTCTACTTCGATGCGGTGCGGATCTACGATCCCCTGAACATCGGAACAGATACCGAAAGCTTGGAGGTCTATGAGCGCCACGCAGAGGCATATCCGGAAATTACTGAGGTGAGAGACCTGCTCCTGTCTCAGCCCCAGTTCAGCGTAGCGGGGCAGAATACGCCCGGTGCGGTCTTTATCGATGCATCCAAGGATAACGGCGGCGACCACATCACAGCGGTGGTTTCCACCTACAGGGATGTGGGTCCCAAGAACGAGACCTATCTCTACAGCGGTCAGGCGGTATCCTTTAAGCTCTTGGTGAAGGGCAAGCGCCTTCCTAAGTCCCTGGATATCGGAGCAAAGACCATAAAAGGAGGTACTGCCGTTCTCCATACCGGAATCGGCAAGGCAATTACCAACGGCAATACGATCACAGCCCAGATGTCCGCCACAAAGAGAACCACGGTCACTGCCACAGCCCTGTATTATAGCTTGAACCTAAAGGAAGACGATTTCCTGACAGATGCAAACGGACAATATTACACCTACGTCGTGATCACCAATGCAGGAGCGTCCGGGGAGGCCAATGTGCTTTCTATTACAGACATTAAGGCCGCCTTTGATGCCGATCCCAATACACAGCGTAGCCCGTATGACAACGTGGAGTATGTGGTGGACGGAGAGACCTTCAAGGTTGCAGAGGCTTTCCTGACGGGAACGATGGCAGAGCTTCCTGTGGATGAGGGCATTGTTCTTCGCCACAGTCTGGATCTGGCAAGTGATATTTCTGTGAACTATGTGGTGGAAAAGGAAGCTCTGGCAGGGTATGACAGCTTCTATCTGGAGTGTTCCATGCCTGTCTATGAGGGAAATGTCTTCGTGGGCTATGAACAGAAGCCACTGGAAGGTGTGGAGAAGGGGAACTATTATTATTTCACCCTTAGCGGTCTGACCGCAGTGCAGATGAATGATGAGCTAAAGGCTACTCTGCACATGGAAAAGGATAACTGGCATTCCACCTCCGCAACCGATTGCTACAGCATTGCCGCCTATGCATACAGCCAGCTTGCAAAGAGCAAGGCAAGCAAGGAACTGAGGAGCCTCTGTGCGGAGCTTCTCCGCTACGGCTCTATGGCACAGCTCTATAAGAGCTACCGCACAGATGCCCTTGCACAGGCCGAGCTGACAGAGGAACACAGTGCACTACTGCGAGATCCGGATACCGTTTCCTATGGGAATTGCAACGAGATTTTGGAGGATTGTGACCAGCCGACAGTTCACTGGGCAGGCAAGGCTCTGAGTCTGGATAGCCGTGTGGCGGTGAAGTACATTGTGGATCTGTCGGACTACAGCGGAACAGAGCCTCTGAGCCTTCGGATCACCTATACAGACCTCCGTGGCAGGGAACAGACCGCAGTGCTCCGCAGTATGGAGGTCTATCGGTCGGAGAAGGGCTATTACGCCTTTACCTTCGACGGACTCTTAGCCGCAGAGCTGAGAACCGTTCTGACAGCGGCGGTCTATGCAGGAGAAACCCAAATCTCCCCCAGCCTCCGCTATAGCCCCGACAGCTACGGCAACAATAAGACAGGCACCTTAGAACTACTCTGCAAGGCTCTCCTGTCCTATTCCGATGCCGCCCTGTCCTACTTCCAAAGTTAAAAATTTTTAAAAGATTCCCCGAAAAAGAATCATGTAATGAACACGCAATCGAGGCTGTCTCAAAACCATTTTTGAGACAGCCTCACCTTTTTCCCTTTCATTCAAAATTTCCGGTTTATCGTTCTGTTTTAAGTTTGCTCAGAGCCCTTGCCTCTCCCTCCGGGAGAGGTACCTCCCGAAGGGAGGGGGAGAGGGATGTGCAGACAGTTCGTGCAGGAATGCAGTTTCGTATAAGGAATCGGTGCAGTGGATCTGAGGGTAGCTTGTGGGTAGAATCGGTGCAGTGAGCCCTCTCAGGCGCTTCGCGCCAGCTCTCCCGGAGGGAGAGCCAAGGGTGCGGTGGGCATCGCAGACGGAGCGTTAAATTTCGGTTTATGGTGATGCTTTAAGTTTCCACC
>JAFOZC010000191.1 GCA_017391305.1 Oscillospiraceae bacterium
GAATCAAGTTGAAACATCTCTATCCAGAAATAAAGTTTTAATTGTTACATCGTACTACGAACAAATTCGGAAATCGAACTGCTCCATAAATCTCGGTTTATAGTACTGTTTGAAGTTTCCACCCAGCTCTTGCCTCTCCCTCCGGGAGAGGTACCTCCCGAAGGGAGGGGGAGAGGGATGTGCAGACAGTAGGTGGTGGGATGCAGTTTCGTATGAGGGATCGGTGCGGAGGTTCTGTGGGTGGTTTGTGGGCGGAATTGGTGCGGTGAGCCCTCTCAGGCGCTTCGCGCCAGCTCTCCCGTAGGGAGAGCCAAGGTGTAGTGCGGTGGGCATCGGTACACAGAGCGAAAAATCTCGGTCTATCGCTCTGTTTATTTTCCTTGCCCTTCCTTTTGTTTTCTTTTGCCTCTATCAAGACAGAGAAGCATAGGAGATCAGGGTGAGAAGTTCAGAAAAAGTTTTAAATTGGCTCTTTATTTCTTCCCCTTTTTGGTGTATAATTATATATTAGTGAATTATAGCCTTCCGAAGGGGGAGAGAAAGGGGAGTTTACCATGGAACAAGAGAATTTGTCCGTGAATACAGAGACAGAGAGCATATATACCGCACAAGAGCCTACAGCAGGAGTTGAGGAAGGAAGCTCGACCCAAGCTGAGACGGCGGGGGAGGAAAAGAAGGGCTTCAGCCTATTTGATGTCTATTCCCTGCTCCATGACTTAGTCTACATTTTGGCAGCCATTACCTTGGTTTTTGTATTTTGTGTCAGGCTGGTGGGTGTCAACGGGGATTCCATGAATCCCACCTTGGTCCATACCGACTATCTGGCGCTCCAGAGCAATGTGATCATGGGTAAGTTGGAATACGGCGATATTATCGTTGCCCGTAAGCTGAGCTTTGAGAACGGTGAGCCTATTGTCAAGCGTGTCATTGCTACCGAGGGACAGGAGGTCGTGATCCAATATGTGGACAACCGCGTCCGTGTATCCGTCGACGGTGTCCTCTTGGATGAGCCCTATATTCTGGAAGAAATGATGCCCTATTATTTTGAGCATGACGGAGACGGAGACCCCGGCCGCTTCTACACCAAGGTCAGCCCCGGCTGTGTCTTTGTCATGGGAGATAACCGCAACAACTCCTCAGACAGCCGTGCATCCGGCATTGGAGAGATCGAGCTGGATCAGGTTCTGGGCAAGGTGCTGTTTGTGGTCTTCCCCGGACAGGACGAGTCCCATGCCCGTGACTTTCACAGGATCGGAGGGGTGTCCTGATGGATGACAGGATGAACATTCAGTGGTATCCCGGCCACATGACCAAAACACGGCGGAATATGGAGGAGGATCTAAAGTTAGTCGATGCTGTCTGCGAGATCGTCGATGCCCGTATCCCCATTTCCAGCCGCAATCCCGATATCGCCTCCATCTGTGGCAACAAGCCCAGAATGGTGATCCTCAACCGTATTGATCTGGCTGATCCCAACATGACCTCCCGTTGGAGCAATTACCTGAAGGCTCAGGGCTTTGCTGTCCTCTGCACCGATTGCAAGAGCCGTAAGGGCATTGACCGCTTCGTACCCACCGTACAGGAATTGTTAGCGGAGAAGCTTGCCAGATATGCAGAGCGTGGCTTTGTGAACAAGCCTCTGAAGCTCATGATCGTGGGCATTCCCAATGTGGGCAAATCTACCTTCATTAACCAAATTGCAGGCAGAAAGGGTGCAAAGGCAGAGAATCGCCCCGGTGTCACCCGTGGCAAGCAGTGGGTCACTGTGGATAGGGGACTGCTCCTTCTGGACACCCCCGGCATCCTCTGGCCAAAGTTTGATGACGAAGAGGTGGGCAGAAGACTTGCCTATACAGGAGCCGTTAAGGATGATGTGGTGGACATTGAGACCTTGGCCTGTCACCTTATGGCAATGCTTCACAGACGTTATCCCGAGGCGCTGAAGGAACGCTACAAGATCGACCTGCCCCAAGGCACCCCCGGCTACGAGCTTCTGGAAGAGGGAGCAAGAAAGCGTGGCTTCCTTTTGGCACGGAACGAGCTGAACACCGAGCGCATGGCACGGATCCTTTTAGAAGAATACCGTAGCTGTAAGATCGGCAGATTTACACTGGAGGTACCCAATGAGATATGAAATGATTCGGGAAATTTTCAATTCCTGCAGTAATAATCAAATGCGTGATGTCTATGTCACAGAGGTGGAGACAGACGATCCGCTGTCCGTTATGGCACCCTACATTAAGTATGAGGATGATATCGTAGATCGCTCCGACCTTCCCGGGGGAGTGATCCGCTATGACCTCATCAGTCACGGACTGCACCAGCGCTTTACCTTTACCCCTGATGATTGAGGAGGATGAGTAGATGACAGAGCTTTGGAATTTTGAGCATGAGCTGATCGAACAGGGCTATGAGCTGATCTGCGGTGTGGACGAGGCAGGCAGAGGCCCCTTGGCAGGCCCGGTCTGCGCCGCCGCCGTGATCCTCCCCACAGATCTGGAAATTGAGGGTCTCAACGACTCCAAGAAGCTGACCGAGAAGAAACGGGAGGCTCTCTATGACATTATCATAGAGAAGGCTCTTGCCTACGGCATTGCTATGGTTTCCGAGAAGGTGATCGATGAGATCAACATCCTTCAGGCTACCTTCCTTGCTATGAAGGGCGCGGTAGAGGCTATGGAGCTGACCCCGGACTATGTGCTCATTGACGGCAATCGGGAGCCGGATCTGGGACAGTTACCTGTCAAGACTATTGTCAAGGGGGACAGCCGCAGTGCCAACATTGCCGCCGCCTCTATCCTTGCCAAGGTCACCAGAGACCGCTATATGATGGAAATGGATAGGGAATATCCCCAATACGGCTTTGCCGTACATAAGGGCTACGGCACCAAGAAGCACTACGAGGCTCTGACAGAGCACGGTCACTGCCCCATCCATCGTCTGAGCTTTTTGAAGAAATTCTATGGCCAATGATATCTTGGGCTCTTGGGGAGAGAGCATAGCCGCAAGCTATCTGCAACGCAAGCGTTACAAGATCCTTGCCACCAATTTCCGTTGCCGCATGGGAGAGATCGACATCATTGCGGAGAATCGGCATTATCTGGTGTTTGTAGAGGTGAAGCTGCGGAAATCCGACCGCTTTGCCCAGGCAAGGGAATTCGTCGATCTGCGGAAGCAGGAAAGGATCAAGACCACCGCTATGCTCTATCTGTCTCGGAACGAGACGGACAAGCAGCCCCGTTTTGATGTCATAGAGATCTATGCTCCCTTGGGCATGGATAGCAAACGTCCCGAAATTATACATTTGGAGGATGCATTTCAATGATAAGAGTATTTGATTCCCATGCCGATACCCCCTATGAGCTGTGGGTACGGAAGGAGCATATTTTAGACAGTAGCTGTCACATTGATGCCCGCAAGGCAAAGGAGTTTGCCCATTACGAGCAGGTCTTCGCCTTCTGCTCTTTGGCAGGGAGCAAGTGGGAGATCAGCAAGGAAGAGTTCTTGGCTTGCTACCGCTATTTTCTGGAGGAGCTGAAGACTCAGGATGTGATCCATGCCCATTTCTCTATTGAGGGTGCGGAGGCCATCGACTGTGATCCGGAGCAAATTGCCGCCCTGTCACGGGAGGGCTTTGTCATGTCCACCCTTACATGGAATTCCGACAATGCCCTTGCAGGCTGGCATAAGAGCGACAAGGGTCTGACAGACCGTGGCATAGCCTATGTCCACAGCGCACAGGAAAATTCCGTACTCATTGATGTCAGCCACCTGTCCGAGAAGGGCTTCTGGGATCTTGTTAAGGTCACTCGTGGGCCTATTGTTGCCAGCCACAGTAACTGCCGTGCCATCTGGGATCACAGCCGCAATCTCACCGATGATCAGCTTCGTGCCATTGCAGAGACAGACGGTGTGGTCGGACTCAATCTCTATGCCGCATTTTTAGGGGAGGATCCGGACTTTGACACGCTCCGCCGTCACTTGGATCATATTATAGAGGTCTGCGGCCCCCGTCATATTTGCTTGGGCGGTGACTTAGACGGCTGTGAAGAGCTTCCCAAAGGCTTCCGCAATGTTTCCGACTATTGCTCTCTTTATCAATACCTGGGACAGCATGGCTATGATCGGCCTCTTCTGGAGCAGCTCTTTGACAGCAATCTCCGCCGACTCATAAAGGGGGCGTCTTAATGGCGCTTTATGCAATCGGCGACCTTCATCTGTCCCTTGGCACGGACAAGCCAATGGATATCTTCGGCGGTGCATGGCTTGGCTATATGGACAAGCTCCGCAAGGGACTGTCCTGCATCACTTCGGAGGATACCACCATACTGCTGGGCGACCTGACTTGGTCTCTGGATTTAGACGGAGCAGAGGCGGATTTCGCCTTTCTCAACGCCATTCCCGGCAGAAAGATCATTCTCAAGGGCAACCATGACTACTGGTGGACTACCGCCACCAAGTTCTATAAATTCTGCGAGCTTAAGGGCTTCAAAGATATGTTTATCCTGAATAACAATGCCTATGAATATGAGGATTATGCCATTTGCGGAACCAGAGGCTGGTTTTTCGAGGAAGATGCCGCCGAGGGCAGTCATAATGACAAGATCTTTAAACGGGAGCTGATACGTCTGGAGACCTCCCTGCAACAGGCAGGGGACAAGCCCAAGCTGTGCTTCCTTCACTACCCTCCCAGATACCGTGGCTATGAATGTCCGGAGATCCTGGAGCTTCTAAAAAAATATGAGGTAGAGGCCTGCTATTACGGACATCTCCACGGCGACAGTCACAAGCTTGCCATCGAGGGCAGCTTTGATGGAACGGATTATCACCTTTGTGCCGCAGATTTTATAGATTTTTGCCCAATTCGGGTAAAATGATCGGAAAAATTGAAAATAGAGCTTGTAATTTTATCAATTATCTGATAGAATAAATCGGCTTACAATAAAACATATATAAACTCACAGGAGGATTCATATTATGCAAGTGAAAAATTTAGAGAAAGCTGCATCCCGTGCTACCATTATTGCTGAGATCACCAAGGCCGATCTGGAGCCTTCCATTCAGAAGGTTTACCTCAAGGCTCGCAAGGACATCGCTCTGCCCGGCTTCCGCAAGGGCAAGGCTCCCCGAGCTATGATCGAGACCGTATACGGCAAGCACGTTTTCTTCGAGGATGCTATGGATGAGCTCTTCCCCGAGATCTACACACAGTGTGTCCTGACCCAGGACATCAAGGCAGTTGGCCGTCCCATGGTCACCAACATGGAGATCGCAGAGGGCGACAGCGTTATCCTGACCATCGTTACCGATCTGTATCCCGAGGTCACTCTGGGTCAGTACAAGGGTCTGGAGGTCATCAAGGCTGAGGCTACCGTAGATGCATCCGAGGTAGATGCTGAGATCCAGCGCATGGCAAACAATGCCGCTTCTGTTTCCACCGTTGACCGTGCCGCAGAGCTGGGTGACACTGCTGTCATCGACTACGAAGGCTTCAAGGACGGCGTTCCCTTCAACGGCGGCAAGGCTGAGAACTACGAGCTCAAGCTGGGCTCCGGCAGCTTCATTCCCGGCTTTGAAGAGCAGGTCGTTGGCATGACCGCCGGGGAAGAGAAGGACATCAACGTGACCTTCCCCGAGGAGTACCACGCAGCCGAGCTGGCAGGCGCTCCCGTGATCTTCAAGATCAAGCTCCATGAGGTCAAGGTTACCAATGTTCCCGCCATCGACGACGAGTTCGTTAAGGACGTTTCCGAGTTCGATACTGTCGATGAGCTCCGTGCCGATATTGAGAAGAATATCCTGACCAACAAGCAGGAGGGCATTCAGCGTGCTTTCGAGAATGCCGCTATCGAGATGGCAGTTGCCAACATGACCGCAGAGATCCCCGACAGCATGGTTGACGAGGAGCTGGAGCGTGAGATGGAGCGCATGGATTACGAGCTCCGCAGCCAGGGCGCTTCTCTGGAAGCCTACGCTCAGATGCTGGGCGGCGATATGGAAGCCATTAAGAAGAGCCTCCGTCCCGGCGCTCTCAATGCTGTGAAGATCAACGTCATGCTGGATGCCATCGCTTCCGCAGAGAACATCGAAGTGACCGAGGAAGAGATCAACGAAGAGTACAACAACATGGCCCAGAGATACGGCATGGACGTAGAGAAGATCAAGACCTACTTCAAGGCTGAGGACCTCAAGGGTGATATGCAGATGCGTAAGGCCGCCAAGCTCGTTGCCGAGTCCGCTGTTGTTGCCGCTCCCAAGACTGAGGAATAATTTTCCTTCTTTTCGGTTACAATCAAGGTAGAAAGGAGCTATGATCATGAGTTTAGTACCCTATGTTGTTGAACAGACCAGTCGTGGGGAGCGTTCCTACGATATTTTCTCCAGATTACTGAATGACCGTATCATTTTCCTCTATGAGGAAGTCAATGATGCAACGGCCAGTTTGATTGTTGCCCAGTTACTGTATTTAGAGGCCCAGGACCCCGATAAGGACATTCAGTTCTACATCAACAGCCCCGGTGGCTCTGTTACCGCAGGTATGGCCATTTATGACACCATGAAGTATATCAAGTGCGATGTATCTACCATTTGCATCGGCATGGCGGCTTCTATGGGTGCTTTCCTGCTTTCCTCCGGTACCAAGGGCAAGCGGATCGCTCTGCCCAATGCGGAGATCATGATCCACCAGCCTCTGGGCGGTACCCGTGGCCAGGCTACGGATATCGAGATCCATGCCCGTCGCATTCTGGACATGAAGCAGCGCTTGAACCGCATCCTGGCTGAGAATACCGGCAAGGATATCGACACGGTGACCCGTGACTGTGAGCGCGACTATTTCCTCAATGCAGAAGAGGCGAAGGAATACGGCCTCATTGACAAGGTCATCTATCAGAGATAAGAGGAGAATTGATTTGGCAGATAAATTGATTCACTGTTCGTTTTGTAATCATACACAGGGACAGGTAAAGCGGATCTTCTCCGGCCCCGGAGTCTATATCTGCAGTGACTGCATCGCTCTTTGCAACAGCCTCCTTATGGAGGATATGTACGAGGATGAGCCCAATTCCAACGAGACCCCGGAGTGCCTTCCCACTCCCAGAGAGATCAAGGAGTATATGGACGGCTACATCGTCGGTCAGGAAGAGGCTAAGATCGCTCTTGCGGTCGCTGTCTACAATCATTATAAGCGCATCTACTTCGGCAGTGAGGAATCCGATGTAGAGCTGCAGAAGAGCAATATTCTGCTCATCGGCCCTACAGGCTGTGGCAAGACCCTCTTTGCCCAGACCTTGGCAAAGATCCTGAATGTACCCTTTGCCATTGCCGATGCTACCACCTTGACAGAGGCGGGTTATGTGGGTGAGGACGTGGAGAACATTCTCCTGCGTCTGCTTCAGGCCGCAGATTTCGATGTGGAGCTGGCAGAACGGGGCATCATTTACATCGACGAGATGGATAAGATCGCCCGTAAGAGCGAGAACAAGTCCATTACCCGTGATGTTTCCGGCGAGGGTGTCCAGCAGGCTCTTCTGAAGATCCTGGAAGGCACAGTTGCCAATGTCCCCCCTCAGGGTGGACGGAAGCACCCTCAGCAGGAATTTATTCAGGTGGATACCACCAACATCCTCTTCATCTGCGGCGGAGCCTTTGACGGTCTGGATAAGATCATCAAGCGCCGTGTAGATCGCTCCGGTGTGGGCTTTGGCTCAGACATCAAGTCCAAGAAGGACGAGGATATCGGCGCCCTCTTTGCCCAGGTGGAGCCCCATGATCTGTTAAAGTTTGGCATTATCCCGGAGCTGATCGGTCGTCTTCCTGTGATCACCAGCCTCACCAGCCTCCACAAGGAGGAGTTGGTACGCATCCTGACAGAGCCGAAGAACTCCCTCTGCAAGCAGTATGAGAGACTGTTTGCTCTGGATAATGTTGTTCTTACCTTCGACCCGGAGGCCCTTGAGGCTGTGGCTCAGCTTGCCATTGATCGCAAGATCGGAGCCCGTGGCCTGAGAGCTGTTTTGGAGAAGGTCATGACCAAGATCATGTATGACATCCCCTCCGATCCCACTATTTCCCATGTGCGTATCACCAAGGAATGTGTGTTGACCGCAGCAGAGCCGATCATTACCCACCGCAAATCTACGGCGGAATGATCGCTCCCTATATTCTTGTGCTGTTCCGGAAGGGATAGACTGATACCTAAAGAAGAGAGGGGAGCAGCAATGCCCCCTCTTCTTTGCTTAGAAAAGGAGTACCCCAATGAATGAAGTGATTCGTTCTGAAATTTTGCCGGTTTTAGCCCTTCGTGGCATGACCGCATTTCCCAATACTGTGATGCATTTCGATGTGGGTCGGGAGAAATCCGTCCGAGCCTTGGAAAGAGCTATGTCCAAGGATCAGCGGATCTTGCTTGTGACTCAGAAGGACGTGCTGGTCGATGACCCCTCCTTCGATGATCTGTATCCTGTGGGCACCATTGTCCATGTCCGTCAGCTTCTCAAGTCCGGCGGAGATTCCGTCCGCATCTTAGTCAGTGGTGAGCGCAGGGCGACAGTGACCGAGGTTTTACAGACTGCCCCTTATCTGAATGCGAAAATTGAATGGCTCTGTGACGAAAACTATACTCGCAACGAGGACAAGCTGGAAGCCCTCCGCCGTGTGTCAGCAGAGCTCTTTGATGAATTTATCGAGCTGTCCCAGCGACCTGTGCAGGAGGTCATGCTGAAGCTTCTGGCAACGGAGGATCCCGGCACTATGGCGGATCTTATGGCACATTCCGCCACCTTCGGCTATAAGGAGAAAATGCGTGTATTGCAGCAGCTTCATCCCGTCCGCCGACTGGAGCTGACCAACAAGCTCTTTTCCAAGGAGCTGAATATCCTTCGTTTGGAGAGTCATATCCACGACCTGACACAGCAGAATATGGATAAGGGACAGAAGGATTACTATCTCCGTGAGCAGATGAGAGCCATCCGCACAGAGTTAGGGGAGAATGATGACGAGCAGGAGCTTGCCCGGTACCGTGAGAAGATCGACAAGCTGAAGCTTTCAGAGGATATCGCTGCCCGTTTGCGGAAGGAGGTTCAGCGCCTGTCCAAGCAGGGCTACAGCTCCCCTGAGGCCACCGTGATCCGCAGTTATTTGGATGCCGCCCTTGCCCTTCCTTGGAATACCCGTACCAAGGAACGGCTGAATGTAGCACAGGCGCGGAAGATCCTGGATAAGGATCATTTCGGCTTAGAGAAGGTGAAGGAGCGCATTTTGGAGATTCTTGCGGTCAAACAGCTTGCGCCCCATATGCCCGGACAGATCATCTGTCTCGTAGGGCCTCCCGGAGTTGGCAAGACCTCTGTGGCTATGAGCGTTGCCAAGGCGCTGAATCGGAAGCTTGCCCGCCTGTCCTTAGGCGGCATCCATGACGAGTCCGAGATCCGCGGCCACCGCAAGACCTATATCGGTGCTATGCCCGGACGGATCATCACCGCCATCACTCAGTGCGGCAGTTCTAATCCCTTACTGCTCTTAGATGAGATCGACAAGCTGGGCAAGGACTATAAGGGAGACCCCTCTGCCGCCCTTTTAGAGGTTCTCGATGCAGAACAGAACAGCACCTTCCGTGACAATTTCCTGGAATTCCCCTATGATCTCAGCGATTGTATGTTTATTACCACCGCCAATACCTTGGATACCATCCCCAGACCCCTTCTGGACCGTATGGAGGTTATTGAGCTGAGTTCCTATACCGATGAGGAGAAGCTGTCTATTTCCAAGAGGCATCTTTTCCCCAAACAGCTTGCCCGACACGGGCTCAAGAAGTCACAGCTCCAAATTACCGATGACGGCATTCGGGAAATGATCCAGTGCTACACCAGAGAATCCGGTGTCCGCAACTTAGAACGGCAGTTTGCCACCCTTTGCAGAAAGGCCGCAATGCAATTCGTTTCCGATCCGGAACTGACGAAGCTCCATGTCAATGGGAGCAATATAGACACCTTCCTCGGCCCCAGACGGATTATGCCTGCCACTTTGCCCCACACAGATCCTGTGGGACTTGTTACAGGCCTCGCTTGGACATCTGTAGGCGGCGAGACCTTGGAGGTTGAGTGCAATGTCTTAGAGGGTAGCGGCAAGCTGGATCTTACCGGTAATTTAGGCGATGTAATGAAGGAATCTGTCCATGCCGCCATGAGCTATATCCGCTGCCGTTGCGATGAGCTTCACATTGCCCATGATTTCTATAAGACCAAGGACATCCATGTCCATTTCCCGGAGGGAGCTACCCCCAAGGATGGCCCCTCTGCCGGTATCGCTGTCTGCACGGCTATGGTTTCTGCCCTAACAGGTCGTAGTGTCCGCAGAGACATTGCTATGACAGGAGAGATCTCCATCCGTGGAAGAGTCCTGCCCATCGGGGGATTGAAGGAGAAGACTATGGCAGCCCTTCGTGCAGGGATCAAGACCGTCATCATCCCCAAGGATAACGAGAAGGATCTGCAGGAGATCGACGGAACGGTTCGCAGAGCACTGAATTTCCTTTTGGTGGACCATGTGGACAGTGTGATTTCCGCCGCCCTGAACGTGGCGGAGGAGGCAGAACCCCTTCCCCAAAGCAAGAAATCCATTATGCCCGTTGTAGCGGAAAGCACCACCACAAAGGCAGGGATCAGACAATGAATTTACAGAATGTAGAATTTGTGAAATCCGCAGCTCGCCCCGGGGACTTTCTCCGGGACGGTCTGCCCCAGATCGCCTTTTCCGGCAAATCCAATGTGGGCAAATCCTCGGTTCTGAACTGCATCCTCAGACGGAAGAACTTTGCCCGTGTAGGACAGAAGCCGGGAAAGACTATCCATATCAATTATTTTTCCGTGGACAAGCAGGCTTATTTCGTGGATCTGCCGGGTTACGGCTATGCTCAGGTTGCGGCCTCTGAGAAGGAGCGCTGGGGCAAGCTCATGGAGTCCTATTTCAGCTATTGCGAGCTTATTACCTTAGGTGTCCTGATCGTGGATGCCCGTCATGAGCCCACCAAGCTGGATGTGGTCATGGCAGAGCTGTTCCAAAGCACCGGCAGACCCTATGTGGTTGTAGCCAATAAGCTGGACAAGCTCAAGGCCCGTGAGATCGAGCCCAATATGGAGCGCATCCGCCGAAGCCTGAACTTAGAGGAGCATACGCCCCTCATTCCTTTCTCTGCGGAGAAGGGGACAGGCAGGGATCAGCTTCTTGCCCATATTTTAGAGGCTTGTAAGGCCTGAGATGGTCTAAATTCATCATTTTCCCCTTGCACTTGGGACAGAATGATGTTATACTAAACAAGACAGGAAAACATTCGAGGAAGCATACATGAACGAACCTACCTATCATCTCACGGGGATCATGCGTACCAATGGAGAGCTGCCTGCAGACTTTGACGGCCCTTTAGAGGTCATTCTGCAGCTCCTCAGTAAAAATAAAATAGCCATTGAGGATGTGAGTATTTCCTCTATCTTAGAGCAGTATCTGGGATATCTGGAGGAGATGAAGCGTATGGATATGGAGATCGCCAGTGAGTTTATCGCTATGGCCTCCCATCTGATGCTCATTAAGACCAAGATGCTCCTGTCTGCCGCAGAACGGGAAGAGGCTATGAGCGAAATGGAGCTTCTGATCCGTTCTCTGGAAGAGAAACAGCGTGCGGCGGCCTATGAGCAGATCCGCACAGCCATCGGCTTCTTAGAGCCCCGTAACGAGATCGGTGTCAACCTCTTCACAAAGGGGCAAGAGCCCTATGAGGTAGACCATACCTACCGTTATAAGCATGACCCAAGTGATTTGCTTAAGGCCTTCCATGCCATTGCCGAACGCAGTGAGCGCAAGCTTCCACCCCCTGTGTCCAATTTCCAGGGGATCGTGGGCGCAGAGCCTTATCCCGTCACCAAGAAGGCCGCCCAGATTTTAAAGCGCCTGCTGATGAAGGGTGTGGAGAAGTTTCTCTCCCTCTTCCGTGGCAGTAAGTCCCGCAGTGAGATCGTCGCTACCTTCCTTGCGGTATTGGAGCTGTGCAGAACCAGCTCCGTTACCATTGAGGGGGAGGATGACGATGTAGATATCCGATTCCAAAAGATCCCGGAGGGAGAAATGGAGGCAATAGATGGAACAAATTAAACGCATCATCGAAGCCGTTCTCTTCGCCGCAGGAGAACCTGTGGAGCTTGAGCGTCTTGCCAAAACAGCCGAGTGTGATCCCTCGGATATCGAAGCCGCCGCCAGAGCTCTGATGGATGACTATGCCTATCACCGCAGGGGCATCCGCATCGTCCGTCTGGATAAGGCCTATCAGATGTGCTCCTCCGGGGAGATGTCTGCCTATGTGACCAAGGCCTTGGAGACTCGCAAGCCTCCCAAGCTATCCTCCTCCCAATTGGAGACATTGACCATCGTGGCATATTATCAGCCTGCCACTAAGGCCTACGTGGAACAGCTCCGTGGCGTGGACAGCTCCTATTCCGTGTCTGCACTGCTGAACAAGCATCTGATTGAGGAATGTGGCAGACTCAATGTTCCCGGAAGGCCGATCCTATACCGTACTACTGCAGATTTCCTCCGTACCTTTGGCTTGGAATCCTTGGAGGATCTGCCTGAGATCGAAAAAATGCAATTTGGCAAGCGTGAGCTGCCTGTAGAAGAGAAGGAAGGTGCCACTAATGAGCAACAGCAGTAATGTATCCGATGTTTTGAATGCCTCTTTACAAAAGGTTCGTGACATGGCCGATGCCAACATGGTTGTGGGACAGTCTATTGTAGTGGGGGATACCACCATCATTCCCGTATCCAAGATCACCGTGGGTCTTGCCTCCGGCGGTGCGGATTTCTCCAAGAAGGCAGATATCACAGACCCCGGCTTTGGCGGTGGAATCGGTTGCGGTGTGAGCCTGACTCCTGTGGCTTTCATTATCCTGCAGGCTGACCGTGTCCGTGTGATCCCCGTGGACGAGCCTGCCAAGACCTCCACCGATCGCCTGATCGAACAGCTCCCCGGTTTGGTGGACAAGCTTTCGGATCTGGTGAACGGCAAATAATCTTTTTCAAATTGATTCACTCCTGCTGTATAATTTTCTCTCCCTTCCACATCCTATGTGGGGTGATGAAGAATGAAGAAACAGCTTTGCAGGGCGGCGGCAGTCCTACTGGCCACCGCCCTTTTTACAACGTTCGCAAGGGGTGCAAGCACCTACAGCGCAAGGAGCTATATCCTCATGGATGCCGATACCGGCAGAATTTTGTCCTCCAAGGGGGCTCATGACAGAAGGCTCATTGCAAGCACCACCAAGATCATGACCGCCTTGGTTGCCATAGAGAGGCTGGAGCTCGATACCCTCCTTGCGATTCCCAAGGAAGCAGTGGGGATCGAAGGCTCTTCCATGTATCTGAAGGATGGGGAGGAGTTGACTGTTCGGGAGCTTCTTTACGGACTCATGCTCCATTCCGGCAACGATGCCGCAGTAGCCTTAGCCATAGCCGCCTGTGGGGATGTGCCTTCCTTTGTGGAGGCCATGAACAAGAAGGCAGCAGACCTTGGCTTGCACAATACCCACTATGAGAATCCTAACGGCCTCGATGGGAAGGAGCATTATTCCACGGCATATGACCTTGCCCTCCTCACTGCCGCCGCTATGAAGAACCCCTGTTTTTCTCAAATCGTGGGGGAGAAACAGATCCAATTGGGATCACGGAGCTTCCGCAATCATAACAAGCTTCTTTGGATGGGGCAGGGCATCACCGGGGTGAAAACCGGCTTTACCAAAGCGGCAGGCAGGACTCTGGTCAGTAGCTGTAGCCGAAAGGGTAGAAGTCTCATTGCTGTGACTCTCTGCGACGGCAATGATTGGCAGGATCATTTGGCAATGTATGACTTTGGCTTCTCACAGTATGAAGACAGGACTCTCCTGCAAAAGGGACAGCTCGTGGCTCATGTTCCCTTGATGGATGGCAAGATCGGATGCCTATATGCCGATCAGAGCCTACGGTATAGCCTGTCTCAAGGGGAAATGCCCAGCATTCAACTCAGATACCCTTCCGTCCCCTTTGGCTGTGAGGATAGGGTATTGGCTGATGTGTATATTGGAGATCTTCTGATTGACAGGATCTCACTGAAATGGGAGAATACAGATGAAGGAACGATTACAGAAAATCATAGCCTCCCACGGTCTGTGTTCACGGCGAACTGCCGAGGAATGGATTCGGGAAGGCCGTGTCAGCCTCAACGGACAGCCGGCAGTGATCGGTGATCTTGCAGAGGCAGGAACAGACCGCATCCTCGTTGACGGCGAGCCTCTTCCCACACAGGAGGCTCCCGTATATCTGATGCTTCATAAGCCCAGAGGCTATGTGACCACCCTTTCCGACGAGAAGGGCAGACCCACCGTAGCCTCCTTGGTGGATTGTGGCTGTCGGGTTTATCCCATCGGAAGACTGGATTGCAATTCCGAGGGTTTGCTCCTTTTCACCAATGACGGAGACTTTGCCAACCGCATGATGCACCCCGGTGGAGAGGTGGCAAAGGTCTATGAGGTTAAGGTTCGGGGGGATTGCTCCCAAGCAGAAGCCCTCCTGTCCAGACCGATCGTCTTAGACGGCTATCAGATCCGCAAGCCTATTGTGAAATGCATCCGCACCCTTCCTCGGGGTGCTGTGTTCCACATCACTATTTTTGAGGGACGCAACCGCCAGATCCGCCGTATGTGTGAACTGGCAGGTCTGACCGTCCTTCGCTTGCGACGGATACGGGAGGGCTCCCTTGAGCTGGGAGATCTCCCTTGCGGCAAATGGCGTTATCTGACCTCCCAAGAGCTCAGACATCTGGAGGGAGAAGTAAGACATGGCTAACAATGTTTTGCAGCAGCTGGAGCATCGTCTTCCTGCCTTTTCACGGGGGAAGAAGAGCATTGCCCAATTTATCCTCCAAAGTCCTCATCAGGCGGCATTCATGACCGCCGCCGCTATGGGCAAGCTGGTCAAGGTCTCGGAATCCACAGTGGTTCGCTTCGCTTCGGACTTAGGCTATAATGGCTACCCGGATATGCAGAAGGCATTGCAGGATGTACTTATGGATCAGCTTTCTCAGGGACAGGACACTGCCCCGAGAGCCACCCAAGACAGCCCGAAGGAATCTCTGTGGACAGAGGAATTCACCGCCTTTCAGGAAGCCATCCAAGGCATTCCTCAGGAGCTTCTGTCCAAGGCCGCAGAGCTTCTTCTCCACAGCCCCCATGTATATGTGGTGGCAGAGGGTCGGGAAGGCTGTTTGGGTTTTTATTTCTCTCAAGGTCTGTCCACGTACCTCCCCGATGTTCGCAATCTGTCTTCCTTAGACAGGGAGTCCTTGCTTCGCAGCCTTGTGGATATCCGTCCGGGAGACAGCCTTGTGTACATTTGCAGAGGGAATGACAGTCTGTCACACCCTGCCTTCCGTATTGCAAGGGGAGAGGGTGCCAAGACCCTGCTGATTTGTGACTCACCCTTGATCGGTGAGGGAGAGGCGAGCCTCACTCTTTCCCTTCCTATGACAGACTCTCAGGCTACAGCCTCTTTCTCCGGAGCCATGGGAGCTTTACACATCCTCCTTTCCCTGATCAAACAGGGAAAAACAGAGGAAGAACAATACAGAGAAAGAAAATTTTCTGAAATGTGGGAGAAATACTATGACAAAAACTCCTGATTCCGCCCAACTCATCATCATCGGTGCCGGAGCCGCCGGTCTCTTTGCCGCTGTCCACGCGGCCAAGCAAGGCATAAAGGTCATGCTGTTGGAAAAGAACGACCGCATCGGCAAGAAGCTTGCCATTACGGGAAAGGGTCGTTGTAATGTGACCAATGATTGTTCTCAGGAAGAGATCCTCAAAAGCATTCCCGGCAATCCCCGTTTCCTCTACAGCAGTATCTACGGCTATTCCGCACAGGATGCCATGGCATTTTTTGAAGAAAACGGCTGTCCCCTCAAGGTCGAGCGTGGTAACCGTGTTTTCCCGGTGTCAGACCGTTCTGCCGATGTGATCAACGTCTTTTCCCGCCTGTTGCAGAAATACCGTATCACTCTCATCCGTGATAGCGCTGTTTCTCTTCTCACAGAAGGGGAGTGCATCAAGGGTGTGAAGGGAAAGAACGCTTCCTACTATGCACCCTGTGTCCTACTGTGTACAGGGGGAGCCTCCTATCCTCTCACCGGCTCTACGGGAGACGGCTATGCTATGGTCAAGGCTCTGGGACACAGTGTGACAGAACCCAAAGGCTCTCTCGTTCCTCTTGTCAGCTCCGATGATTGCGCCAAAATGCAGGGGCTGTCTCTGCGCAATACGGAGCTTAAGCTCTTGAATCAAAAGGGAAAGACGGTATACAAGGATTTCGGAGAGCTTCTCTTTACCCATTTCGGCATTTCCGGCCCTATGGCTCTGTCTGCCTCTGCCCACCTGAAGGAGAAGGACAGCTACACCGTGGTACTGGATCTGAAGCCGGCCTTGGATGAGCAGAAGTTAGATGCCAGATTCCTCCGTGATTTTGAGAAATATGCCAACCGCAGTATGGAAAATGCCTTGGCAGATCTCTTCCCCCACTCTATGATCCCCGTGATTTTGGAGCGTGCGGGCATTGCCTTGGAGCTGAAGGCCCACTCCCTTACCAAGGAGCAGAGAAGAGCCCTTTTGCATGAGACCAAGGCTTTTAGACTCCCTGTCTTAGGCACTCGTCCTGTAGAGGAGGCTATCATTACAAGAGGTGGCATTTCTGTGAAGGAGATCGACCCCGGCACTATGGAATCCAAGCGTATCAAGGGCTTGTATTTCGCAGGGGAGATCATTGATTGCGATGCCTATACAGGAGGCTTCAATCTGCAGATCGCCTGGTCCACCGCCTACGCCGCCGCCAATGCCTGCGCCCAAGAGCTCAAAGAGCTTCCTTAAAACAAATTTCTTACAAAGTCCTGTATTTTTTGAAAGAATGGTTGACAAATCCTTCTGAATCATGTATAATATTTCAGACTTTATGATGGAGTAATTTTATGACCGATCGTATTTTCAGCGTAGCGATTGACGGACCTGCCGGGGCAGGGAAGAGCACCATTGCCCGCAGAGCCGCCAAGGAATTAGGCTTTATTTATATGGATACCGGAGCGTTCTACCGTACCGTTGCCTATGCCGCCCTCTCTCGGGGCGCAGATCCCGGGGATCAGGCCGCTGTGGAGCAGTGTCTGGCATCTATGACCGTCACCCCTCAGTGGGATGCCGATGGGGTACAGCACATGCTCTTGGATGGGCTGGATGTGAGCACAGCCATCCGTAGCCCTCAGGTTTCCCAATCTGCCTCTGTGGTTGCTTCCTATGCCGCTGTCCGTGACTTCCTCTTGGATTCCCAGCGCAGGGTAGCACAGAGCTATGCCGTTATTATGGATGGCAGAGATATCGGCACCGTGGTACTGCCCAATGCGGATGTGAAGATCTATCTCACCGCCTCTGCGGAGGTTCGCGCCAAGCGTCGTTGGCTGGAGCTGCAGCAGAAGCAAGCTCCCGACACCTATGAGCAGGTTCTCTCCGAGATGATCGAGAGAGACAGACGGGATATGAACCGTGAGGTAGCCCCCCTCAGACAGGCAGAGGATGCTGTCCTCATTGACAGCTCCGACCTTAGCTTGGAGCAGAGCATTCAGGCTGTGGTGCAGGTGATTTCGGAGGCGATTTCCTCATGACTTCCATGTGCTCCCAAGGGAGCTATCGGGTACTGCTCATTGTTGTCCGCATCATTCTGCGGATCATGCATCCCGTGATCCGTGTGGAGGGATTGGAGAACCTGCCCGAAGAGCCTGCAGTGATCTGTTGCAATCATAGCGGCATTTTAGATCCTGCTTGGGTTTTAGCCTGGGCAAAGCTTCCCAAGCTTGCCAGAACCATGGCAAAGAAGGAGATTTTCTGCAATCGCTTTCTGACTTGGTTCTTTACCAAGGTAGGGGCTTTCCCTGTAGACCGTGGATCTACGGATATCAGCGCCATCAAGAATGCCATTCAGACCCTGAAGGGTGGCAGATCCCTCCTGATTTTCCCGGAGGGTACACGGATCCGCAAGGGGAAGAAGTCCGAGCCTCACAGCGGTGCCATGCTCATCGCTTCCAGAATGCAGGTACCTATCGTCCCTGTATATCTCTCTGCAAAGAGACCTCTATTTGCTCCCGTTACTCTGAAGTTCGGCAAGGCCTTTTCTCCCCAATTTGCAGGGAGCAAGCCCACAGGGGAGGAACTGCAGGAGCAGTCCCTTGCTATGATGGAACGAATTTACGCAATGGGGGGACAGGAATGAATATCAGGATCGCCAATACCGCAGGCTTCTGCTACGGTGTCAAACGTGCCGTAGAGCTTGTGGAACAGGCTGTGGATCAGGGCAAGACCGTCTATACCCTCGGCCCTATCGCCCATAACCGTCATCTGGTTGCCTCCTTCGAGAGCAAGGGGGTACGGGTAGGGCAGACACCGGAGGATATTGCGGAGCATTGCACCGTGGTCATCCGTTCCCACGGCATTCCCAGAGCCACCTATGAAGCCCTTCGACAGAGGAATGTAGAGATCATTGATGCCACCTGTCCTTCTGTCAAGCGCATACATAATATTGTCTCCGATGCGGAGGCAGAGGGCAGAACTCCGGTGATCATCGGCACACCTACTCATCCGGAGATCGTTGCCATTGCCGGCTGGTGCAGTAAGCCAAAGGTCTTTCCTGATGAGGGGAGCTTGGAACAATGGCTTCTTTCCGACCCGGAGCATGCGGATCTTCCCATTACTATGGTCAGCCAGACCACGGGTACAAAAAAATTATGGGAAAATTGCAAAAAAATTTTAAAAAAGGTGTGTACAAATTACAAAATTTTTGATACAATATGTAGAGCAACCGAGAATCGCCAGAATGAGGCCGCCTCCCTTGGGGAAGAGAGCCAAGCGATGATCGTTGTAGGTGACCGGACAAGCTCCAACACCAAGAAATTGGCTCTGATCTGTTCAGAACATTGTTCCGATGTATTCCTCATTGACAATGCGGCAGATCTGCCTTTGGAGCAGCTTGGTCGATTTTCTAACATAGGCATCACAGCAGGCGCATCGACGCCGGCGTGGATTATAAAGGAGGTCAAAGACACTATGAGCGAAATTAAGAATGTTGATGTTGTTGCGGAGGAGAGCTTTGAGGCTTTGCTTGAAAACTCCATCAAGACTTTGAATACAGGAGATAAGGTTCTTGGTACCGTAACCGCAATCGGCAGCACCGAGATTCAGGTGGACCTTGGTACAAAGCACGCCGGCTACATCCCCTATGACGAAGTCAGCGCAGATCCCACTGTTAAGCCCGAGGACATTCTGAAGAAGGGCGACGAGATCGAAGTATTCGTGGTTCATGTAAATGACCAGGAAGGCACCGTAATGCTCAGCCGTAAGAAGCTGGAAGGCATTAAGGTATGGGACGATGTCGAGGCAGCTTGCGAGAACAAGACTCCTGTAGAAGGCATCATCACCGAAGAGAACAAGGGCGGCCTGGTAGCCAATGTGAAGGGCGTCCGCGTATTCATCCCCGCTTCCCAGACCGGTATCGCCAAGGGCGGCGAGCTGTCCGAGCTGAAGGGCAAGACGGTTCAGATGAAGATCACCGAGTTCAACCGTGCTCGTCGCAGAGTGGTTGGCTCCATCCGTGCCGTTGCCAACGAGGCACGCAAGGCCGCTTCCGAGAAGATCTGGAACGAGATCGAGGTCGGCAAGCAGTATCATGGCACTGTTAAGTCCCTGACCACCTACGGCGCATTCGTCGATATCGGTGGTGTTGACGGCATGGTTCACATTTCCGAGCTGTCCTGGGGCCGCATCAAGACTCCCAACGAGGTTGTCAAGGTTGGCGACGAGATCGACGTATTCGTCATCAAGTTCGATGCAGAGAAGAAGAAGATCTCCCTGGGCTACAAGACTGCCGAGATGAACCCCTGGAACAAGATCGCTCTGGGCGATGTTGTTACCGTTAAGATCGTGAAGCTGGTAGAGTTCGGTGCATTCGCACAGGTTCTCCCCGGTGTAGACGGCCTGATCCACATTTCTCAGGTTGCCGACCGCCGCGTTGACAAGGTTTCCGACGTTCTGACCGAAGGCCAGGAAGTTGAAGCCAAGATCATCGAGCTGGACGTAGAGCGCAAGCGCATCTCCCTCTCCATCCGCGCCCTCCTCACCCCCGCCGCAGAGGAAGAGGCTCCCGTAGAGGAATAATCCCAATCCCCCAAAAGCTGTGATTCTTCGGAATCACAGCTTTTTTTACCCCTCATGCCACCACCGCCCCTTGCCCAAAGAATCGTCCCCTACA
>JAFOZC010000192.1 GCA_017391305.1 Oscillospiraceae bacterium
GAATGCAGTTTCGTATGAGGGATCGGTGCAGTGGGTCTGTGGGTAGTTTGTGGGTGGAATTGGTGCGGTGAGCCCTCTCAGGCGCTTCGCGCCAGCTCTCCCGGAGGGAGAGCCAAGGGCTCGGTGGGCATCGGTGGTCAGAGGGAGAGCCAAGAGCTTGGTGGGTATCGGTGGTCGGAGGGAGAGCCGAGGGCTCGGTGGGCATCGGTGGCCGGAGGGAGAGCCAAGGGCTTGGTGGGCATCGGTGGTCTGAGGGAGAGCCAAGGGCTTTTTGGGGGGAATCGGGTTTGCGATATTGAGTGAGGGCGGTCAAAAAAATTGTGCCTCTCCTGAGGGTGGGGAGAGGCACGTGGATCGGTGTTGAGTTGAAAGAGCCTTGGGAGCAGAGCTTTGGGGTTAATTGCCCTTCTTGGCTGAGATGGTGACTTCCCCGGTGACAGTGGGGATCGTAACGGTGTTTCCTTGTAGACTTTGGGCTGTGATGTCTATGCCTGCCATAGTGACGGTAATGTGCAGGGGGGCATTGGGGTCGGAGGGGATCAGCTCGGTGACAAAGCTTTCCCCGGGGAGAATACTGCGACAGCTTCCCTCACGGGGGATGACTCCCTCCAAGTCAAAGCTTACACCGTAGGTGTCGAAACCATTGTCCTTTAACATAGCGGATACGATGCCATTGGAGATGGCGAGCATCCCCTCCTTGTTGGGGTGGACATTATCCCCAAAGTAATAGTGCAGGAAGGGATCGGCGTTTTCCATTCCCAGAGAATATCCGTCCACAAGGCAGACATCAAAGGCCTTTGCGACCTTTGCAAAATCCTCATTGCATGCCACATGATCTTCCTCATAACTCATACGGGGCAGCATGGTCACGCAATAGATCCGAGCTTGGGGATACTCTCTTTGCATTTTATGGAGGCAAATGGCATAGGCCTCCATAGTGGTTTTCGGTTTTTCGTAAATAAGCTCTCCCTCTACCTCTCGGATCAGCGTATCCATAGCAAGGTCCTCATAACGACCCAAGCTTGCCTGACTCAAAATATAATCGTTCGTACCCATGAAGAAAAGAATGAAATCCGGTTTTTCTCCTGCATTTTCCCCCGTATTGTCGTGTAGGTTGACACAACGCTTTTGATAAGCGCCGAAGGCACCGGCACTATCCTTCAGCACACTGGCACCGCTCCAGGAATTATTGACCAGAAGCCTGAGCCCCAGAGCCTCGGCGGTAAGCTGCCACCAAGTATCCTCCGGGGCTACCCTTGCGATCTGTCTGGGGTAGAAATGCAAATTGTCCCGAATGGTAGAATTGCTGTTTTCCGCCCCAAGGCCGTTGGAAATATCCTGATAGGTGGAAATGGAATCCCCAAGGACGGACAAGGTCTTCCCTGCGAAAAACTCTCTTACTGTGGCAAGGTAGGACTCCTGCGCCGATGGCAAGGTGTTCTCTAAGGTTGCTACAGCCTCCGTGGACGAGGAGCTGGGATCTGTAACAGCGGGACGGAGATCCTTTTGCCCCCAAGGCAGCAGAATCAGTGCAAGGACGAGGCCGCAAGCTCCAAGGATTAGGATGATGTGTAAGATCTTTCTGTTCATATCCGACCTTCTTTCCAAAAATGATGATCGCTGGGTAGAAAGGACTCTCTTGCAAAGGAAAACCCCTTTCTCTATGCAATCTTACCATATCATCCCGAAAATTTCAACGCTTTGAAGCAAATTTTTCCAAAAGGCGAGAGGGGGCTCTGGGCAAATTTCCTTGTTACTTGTCGTAAGCACCTGCCCGATGGAGGGTCACGAGGATGCGCAGGGCATCTTCGCTGAGATCCAGGATCAGATCGTCCCCCTTGCCCCCTCTTCCTTGCAAATAGCCCTTTTGCAAAAGGAACTCCAAGGTAGGCAGATAGTATTTTCCGTTGGGATCTTTTCGCACATCCCCCAAGGTTTCATAGCGCATTTCCTTCCCCTCCTGATCCTCATTTTCCCCATCCTCCACAAGGGGGCTTTTCATGGCCTGTGCCACGGCTTTTCGGAAGCCGTCCATCGTATAGCCCGTTTCCAAAGCTTGCCACAGATGCTCCGGGTCTCCGTGATTGCTGCCCAGACCACGGGTAAAGGCCTCTCGGTGGGACAGGATCACTCCATCCTGCAAGGGATCCCAGCCGTATTTTTGACACAAATAGGCAAACAGCTCCACCCCACGGTCATAACAGCTCCGAATATGGGAAAGGGCTGCCTGCCGATCCAGAATGATGGGTGTAAAGCCCCGAGAGCTGTCATAACGAATGGCGGCAGGCTCTGTCATTTCAATGCCCAGATGGGTCTCGTTTGCCTGACCGCCCACATGCCAGAGGCGGTAATTTTCCGGCGCAAGCTGTAAGCACAGGCCATCGGGCTGGAGAACCATATGAACGGAGGCCTCCACCGATGGGTCATCAAAATATGCCGCAATAGGCTCTGCCAAAGGCTGAGGTGTGCCGATAGAATGCAAAATTGCCCCTAATGGCCCTCTTTCCTGAAAGCGTCTATAGCGTTCATCTTCTATTTGAGCGTTTTTGACGTAAGATTGATTGTTTTTGATCGGGCGTTCCTTAAGAATCAGAGCCATGATCCGTCTCCTTCAATTCCGGCAGTCCTGCCACACTGGTAGCCAGACTTACCACCGCAGCCAGAGCCCCGGTACCCAATACCGTCAGCCAATCCACGGCGGTAATACTCACCGCCGCCGGGATCATGGCAACCATAGTCTGCCCGAAGGTCCTGATCGCCCGAATCCCTGCGGCTTTCAACCATTTTTTCCACTGATATTCCATTGTAAATCCTCCTTTGTCATGATATACAGTTTCTTTAATTTGGGACAAATTACGAACCCCTTTCATCTCACTCACCGGGAGCTGTTGCAAGCCCCAACTCATACTATGCTGTAAGCCTTACTGCCTCTACATTCTCCGACACAAAAACAGGCACAGCAGAAGCTCTTGCCACAGAAAATACTTTTCCCACATCGCCTCCGCCTTTGGCGCCCCTTCGCTCGGAGTATGACTTAACTTGTAGGACTGCGGAACATCGCACAGCTTTGGTGGATCGTACTTCCAAAGATATAAGGCTCTTTGGGTGGGTGGAGCGAAAGTTGAGGAATGAAAGAGAGCTTAAAGTCCGATTTTGCTTAACAGATAGGCAAGAAAGGCGGCTGTGAGGGTGAGGATGATTTTGCTGATCAGGCTGTCCCAGCGTTTGGCAGGCTTTTGTTCCAAAGCGGTCACCTTGCCGTCCAGTTTTTCCACACTGTCTACCATTTGCTTCTGCTTCTCAGCCATGATGCCCATATTCTTGGCAAGCTGATTGAGGACATCGGTGCTTTCCTCCAGCTTGTCAATGCGGTGACTGTTGCTTTTTGCCCGTTCTTCACAGGCGGCCAATCTTCTCTCATGCTCAAGATCCATATATGATCACCCCCTTTGGGGAAGGTTTTCCCGTTCTGTAGTATGTCAAAATCCTCGGTCTGCGTTATGCCGTTTCCTATAAGGAAGATCTGCGGTGAGGTCGTTTATGTTCCGTGGGTGGCGGGATGCAGCTTCGTATAAAGACTCGGTGCGGTTGTTCTGTTGTTGGTTTTATCGTTCTGTTTTAAGTTTGCACACAGCCCCTTGCCTCTCCCTCCGGGAGAGGTACCTCCCGGAGGGAGGGGGAGAGGGATGTGCAGACAGTTCGTGGAGGAATGCAGTTCATGAGAGGAATCGGTGCGGTGGTTCTATGGGTAGTCCGTAGATGGAATCGGTGCAGTGAGCC
>JAFOZC010000193.1 GCA_017391305.1 Oscillospiraceae bacterium
ATACCGAACGGTCCGTACGGTTCTGTGGGAGGTCGGCTGACCGACTAACGGTCAGCGTCCTACCCGATGCTTGGGTTTAGGGGAAGTATTCTTCGGCGAAGTCTACTTTTGATACGGTGAAGCTTTTGCCGTTGAGGTAGGATAGGGGGCCGGCGTCGGTGGTGAAGGTGAAGGTGAGCTTGTAGGAGTAGAGGGCTTGGTAGCGGCGGTCGAAGTTCTTGTTGAGCTTGCCGTATTTGCCGTCCCCTAAGAGGGGGTGGCCTGCGTGGGCGAATTGGGCGCGGATCTGGTGGGTACGGCCTGTGATCAGCTCGCACTCTACCAGAGACAGGCCGTTGCGGCTGTCTAAGACCTTGTAGCGGGTCTCACAGCTTTTTGCTCCTGCTTGGGGGCGGTCGGTGACGAAGACGCGGTTTTTTGCCGCATCCTTAAAGAGGTAGCCCTTCAGAACCCCCTCACGGGGTTTGGGAGAGCCCTCTACAATGGCTAAGTATCGCTTGTCCAGCTCTCTGTCCTTGATCTTCTGGTTCATAACACGGAGGGCTTCGGCGGTCTTTGCGGCAATGACGATGCCGCCGGTGTTGCGGTCGATGCGGTTGCACAGGGCAGGGGTGAAGGAATGCTCCTCTCTGGGACGCCACTCTCTCTTGGCATAGAGATAGGCTTGGATATGGTCAATGAGAGTCCTGCCGTATTCCGCACCGTCATGGGGATGAACTGCCACACCGGGCTTCTTGTCCACAAGGATCAAATGCTCGTCCTCATAGACAATGTTCAGCTTGGGGGCGGTGACGGTCAGATAAGCATTATCTTCCCGAGGGGTGTCGAAAAATTCGTCATTAATGTATAATTGCAGGGTATCACCCTGCACCAGACGGTCATCCCGATTGGCTCGGGCGTTGTTCCGCTTGATCCGCTTCAGACGGATATATTTCTGGGCAAGGGAGGCAGGGAGCAGGGGAACGGATTTGGCAAGAAAGCGATCCAACCGTTGACCGGCATCATTTGCACCGATGGTAAATTCTTTCATAAGAGAGCCTCCATTCAAAGGTCATCTCTAATACTATGCACCAGAACGGGGGGAAAGTCAAGACTTATTTTCCCCCTTCTCCCAATGGGTGGGGAAAAATCTTGTAATTTGCGGTGGGCTGTGGTATAATAGAATCAAACTGCGGATGCATGGTGCGGTATTTTATGATCGGGGAGGACAGCGTATGGGTTTTGCTTGGAAACAGAGATCCTTTTGGGCGAGCTTTGGGATCTTGGCGATTTTACTGGGACTCCTGTTCGGCTTGTATTTTTATGGCAGGGAGCAGGAGACAGCTCCTGCACAGGAGGATGTGGCCTCTACCTATGAGACCGCTGTGGTGACACAGATCCTGACAGACAGTACGGAATCCGATGAAGGGGCAGAAAATGCCTGGAGAGGGGAACAGAAGCTCCTGGTAGAGATCACCGGTGGCAAGTATGGGGGACAGACCTTCCTGACAGATAATGCAGTGGGCATTCTCACAGACTACGCACCTGTGACTGTGGGGCAGAAGGTCGTGGTACATATCAGTACCTATACAGACGGCTCCACCATGACCACGGTGTATACTCCCGATCGGCAGAACGTCATTTATCTGATCCTGGGACTTTTTGTTCTGGTCACTGTTTTGGTTGGAGGAAAGACCGGGGCGAAGTCGGTTTTGGGTCTGGTGCTGACGGTTTTTGCACTGATCTGCGTTTATCTGCCCCTGCTGCGGAAGGGCTGGCCTCCTGTGTCTACGGCCTTCCTGCTGTGCTCTGTGGTGGGCATTATTTGCTTCCTGATCCTTGGTGGCTGCAGTAAGAAGATCCTCTGCGCCTGCTTGGGAACGGTTGGGGGCATGGCCCTTGCCATGATCTTCGGTCTTATTGCCCAAAGATTGCTGCTGGTAGACGGCTATCAGGCAGAATATGCCGATGCACTGTATAATGAGCGCCTTACCGGCACACCTTTCCGGATCCGTGGGCTTGTGGTAGCCGGTGTGATCATTTCTTCTCTGGGGGCGGTGATGGATGTGGCAATGTCCGTTTCCTCTGCACTGAAGGAATTGAAGAGCGTAGACGCTACCTTAAACAGTAAGGCTCTTTGGAAAAGCGGCATGAATATCGGCAGAGATATGGTTGGCACGATGACCAATACCTTGATCCTTGCCATCTTGGGAAGCAGTCTGATGCTGATCCTGTACATCTATTCTATGAACTTGGGATGGAACCAGTTTATCTCCTCTTCCTTCGTTGCCATTGAGTTAGTCAGCTCCGTGGCAAGTGCCATCGGTGTCATTCTTGCCGTTCCCATTACCACATTGACGGCCGCACTGATCTTCGGCAGAGGGTCGGAGAGGGTCTTGGAAAAAAAGATAGAAAAAAATAAAAAATAATCCGAAGAAACAGGAAAAAACATTTGACAAATGGGAAAGAATTCGTTATAATATAGCCCGTACGACTATGGAGTAGGAGATTGCGATGCTGTTAGCACTTTCAACGATCATTCAGACCCCGGACAGCGTGCTTCCCTTTGAGACCGAGCTGGATCTTAGGGACATGGAGTTCGGCGGCAGTTACCCGGTGACCGAGGCTGTGAAGGCTGTCGGTACCGTCCGCAATACCGCAGGGGTCCTGATCCTGACTGCACAGATCACCACTGTGTTGCACGGTAGCTGTGACCGTTGTGCCACGGATTTTGAGCGCAAGGTTTCCTATGATGTAGAAGCGGTTCTCACCCGTGAGTTGGAGAATGAAGACGAGGCCGACGAGTGGACCTTCCTGCTCGAGAACGATCATGCTGATCTTGACGACATTCTTACAACGGCATTCGTACTGAACATGGATTCCAAGCTATTGTGCAAGCAGGACTGCAAGGGTCTGTGCTTCCGCTGTGGCAAGAATCTGAACGACGGAACTTGCGACTGTCGTCCGGAATCCGATCCCCGTTTGGCTGTCCTTGGGCAGCTGTTGAAGGATAAAGAATAAAAATTATTTACTCTGACCAAGGAGGTGTCATTCATGGCTGTTCCCAAGTGTAAAGTTTCCAAGGCAAGACGGGATAAGAGACGTAGCTCTCATTGGAAGCTCTCCATCCCCGGCATCGTAGCATGCCCCAAGTGCGGTGAGGCTCGCCTGCCTCATAGAGCTTGCAAGAAGTGCGGTACCTACAATGGACGCGAGGTTCTTCCTGTTGCTGAGGAAAAGTAATTTGCAAATATTTGCAGAATGAGAAATGAGGAAGGGAGTAGAACCTTCCTCTTTTCGCATTTTAGGAGGTTCATAACGAGGAATTGCAAAATTCCCGTTGAAAAATCATCGGATTTATGCCATAATAACAATAGACAACTGCCGAAAGGAGGCAAAATGATGTATCGAAACATAATTGCCCTTGCGCTTCTGTGCTGTGTTCTCCTGGGATGCGTAGGCTGTACAGGGACAAGGGAAGAGGAAACCAAGCCCACGGTGATCACCGAGGAGCCTACCCAAAAGACAGAGCCTGTGGCGGAAAGCACCGAGCCTGCCGAGCCGACTGATGCAACTGCCGACAGTAGCTCCCTACCTGCTATTTTGGAGGCCATCCCTGTGGAGGATCAGCTTGCTCTGATGCTGGCAAACCGAGACAGCTGGATGAATGACGAGGAAATGTACGGCACTATGTACAACCTGACTGTAACGGATCTGGATCATAACGGAAGATTGGAGCTGCTCTTTGGCTCTTGCATGGGTTCCGGTCTGTTTACCTATGTGGATATGTGGGAGGTCAGCCCCGACGGCAGTGAGTTGGTGCGTCTTGACAAGAGCTATGCAGAGGAATATTCTCAGGCCGACGTGATCTGTCAGGAGGCCACGGTGTATTACGATCAGGAGGAAGATACCTATTATTATATCTTCACCGACGTGAACAGAAACGGTTGGATGTGGTCCAGCACCGAGCACAGAGCTCTGTGGCTGAAGGATGGTGTGATCCGGGAGAGAACCCTGGGGGCATACGTTCTGGAAACCGACGAGAGCTATGTGACCCATGAGCACTGGTATGATGCAGAGGGCAACGAGATCAGCATGGAGATGTATGAGGATCAGCCCGCTCTGGCTTATGACAACTGTCAGGAGCTCCATGCCATGATGCTTTGGCACAATATTGGAATCGAAGAAGTGAGCAATCTCACGGATGAGGATGTTGCAATGCTGCTGACACAGGCGGCAGATAGCTTCCTGGTAGATTGAGGAAGGAGAGATCGCTATGGCAAAGCCTTTGGTTGCTATCGTTGGCAGACCCAACGTAGGCAAATCTATGTTATTCAATAAACTTACCGGTCAGAGAACCGCCATTGTGGAGGACACTCCCGGTGTGACCCGTGACCGCATCTACGGTGACTGCGATTGGAACGGTCGGGAATTCGAGATCGTGGATACCGGCGGTATTGAGCCCAATACCGACAGTGAAATGCTGAAATTTATGCGTAGACAGGCAGAGATCGCCATTGAGACAGCGGATGTGATCATTATGGTCACGGACATCAAGACCGGTGTCACTGCGGCGGATCAGGATGTTTCTACCATGCTCCTGCGGAGCAAGAAGCCGGTTTGTCTGGCTGTCAACAAGTGTGACTCCATCGGCACTATGAACCCGGATATCTATGAGTTCTATGCCCTGGGTCTGGGAGATCCCTTTGAGGTATCTGCTGTCCACGGACACGGAACCGGCGATCTGCTGGATTGGTGCGTGGAGCACTTCCCGGAGGAAACGGAAACAGAGGAAGAGGGCGAGATCATCAAGGTCGCCATCGTGGGCAAGCCCAATGTAGGCAAGTCCAGCCTCCTCAACAAGATCCTTGGGGAAGAGCGTGTCATCGTGTCCAATGTGGCAGGTACGACCAGAGATGCCATCGACAGCTACTTTGAGAACGAGTACGGCAAGTACCGCTTCATCGACACTGCCGGTATGCGTCGGAAGTCCAAGGTAGACGATGCCATCGAGAAATATTCCAACATGCGCTCCATTGCCGCCATCGATCGGGCAGATGTGTGTCTGATCCTCATTGATGCCAATGAGGGTGTCACGGAGCAGGATACCAAGATCGCAGGTCTGGCTCACGAGGCAGGAAAGGCCTGTATCATCGTGGTCAACAAGTGGGACATGGTGGAGAAGGAAACCAACACCATGAACAAGATGACCGAGGAGATCCGCAGAGATCTGGGCTACATGCCTTATGCCCCTGTCCTCTTTATTTCCGCCCTTACCGGTCAGCGTGTGGGCAAGCTCTATGAGCTGATCAATTATGTGGCAGATCAGGCGGCTATGCGTATCACCACCGGCATGCTCAATAACATCTTGGCAGATGCCACCGCCCGTGTACAGCCTCCCACAGACAAGGGTCGCAGACTGAAGATCTACTACATGACACAGGTAGGGGTGAAGCCGCCTCATTTCGTCATTTTCTGCAATGATGCCAGACTCTTCCACTTCTCCTATCAGCGCTATTTGGAGAATCAGATCCGTGGAGTCTTTGGCTTGGAGGGTACACCTATCCGCATCACCATTCGCCAGAAGGGTGAGAAGGAGGACTAAAGCATGAATTGGTGCTTGTTGGCCTGCGGGCTGATCGGCTACATTCTGGGCTGTCTCAACGGAGCCATTGTGATCTCCCGTCTGTTTCAGCACGAGGACGTGCGGCAGAAGGGCAGCGGCAATGCGGGATTGACCAACTTCCTGCGAAGCTATGGTGGAGCTACCACGGTTCTTGTGATCCTCGTTGACATGGGCAAGGTTTTCTTGGCAGGGCTTCTTGCCAAGCTCCTTTGCCCGGAGCAGGAGGTTCTTGCCAAAATGCTGGCAGGAGTCTGCGCTATGGCGGGACACATGTTCCCGATCTTCTTCGGCTTCCGAGGGGGGAAGGGGATCCTCAGTGGCGCCGCAGTGGCGGTGATGATGGATTGGAGGATCTTTGTCATTGGCTTTGCCATCTTCCTTGCAGTCGTATTCTTCACCCATTATGTCTCTCTTGGCTCAATTTTGGCGGCAACGGCCTTTGCGGTAGGCTTTGCGGTCTTCTTCCCCGGACAGCCAATGATTTCTGTCCTGGGAGCGGTGATCGCCCTTCTTGCCATCTATATGCACAGGGGAAACATTGGCCGTTTGCTCCGTGGAGAGGAACGGAAAACCTATTTGCAAAAAAACAAGAATAAGGAGTAAGCTTATGAAGGTTCTTGTGGCAGGCAGTGGCGGCTGGGGTACGGCTCTGGCCATGGTACTGCATCGGAACGGAAATCAGGTTTTCCTCTGGTCCTATTGCCAAGAGGAAAGCGATCATTTGAAAAAAACCCACCGCAATCCCTTCCTGCCCGGCGTAGATCTGCCGGAGGAGATGATCTTCACCTCCCACTGTGAGGATGCGGCAGAGGCAGATATGGTGGTCTTTGCCAGTCCCTCCTTTGCGGTTCGGGCAACGGCTAAGAGCTTCGCCCCCTATCTTCGGGAGGATGCGGTGATCGTTTGTGTCACCAAGGGCATCGAACAGGGAACGGGCTGCCGCATGACCCAGGTGATCGGGCAGGAAACCGGCAGAACCGTTGTGGCTCTCTCCGGCCCTTCTCATGCAGAGGAGGTTTCCCGTCAGATCCCTACGGGAGTGGTAGCCGCCTGTGAAGACAAGACCCTTGCGGAAAAGGTACAGAAGGTATTTATGAACGATACCCTCCGTGTTTATACCTGCCCCGATAAGATAGGTGTGGAGCTGGGCGCCGCCCATAAGAATGTCATCGCCCTTTGTGCGGGAGTCTGTGACGGTATGGGTTACGGAGATAATACCAAGGCTCTGCTTATGACCCGAGGTCTTGCGGAGCTTGCCCGTCTGGGCATGGCAATGGGAGCGAAACGAGAGACCTTTGCCGGTCTGGCAGGGGTCGGCGATCTGATCGTTACCTGTACCTCTATGCATTCCCGTAACCGCCGTGCAGGTATCCTGATCGGTGAGGGCAATAGCGTGAAGCGTGCTATGGATCGGGTAGGTGCTGTGGTAGAGGGCTACTATGCCGCTAAATCCGCATGGGAGCTGGCACAGCAGAACGGAGTAGATATGCCCATTACCCGTGCGGCCTATGAGGTACTGTACGAGGACAGGGATCCCCGAGAGGCTATCCGTTCCCTTATGCACCGTGAACAGACCAGTGAGGTAGAGGACGCCGCATGGGCAAGATGAATCCGGAATGGAAGCGGGCTGTGAAGTTCACCCTGTTCTCTATGTCCGCCGCAGTGGTGGAGCTGAGCTCCTATGCCCTGTGTAATCATGTATTCTCCCTTGCACCCTGGATCTGCCAGCTTGTCTCCCAGATCCTGTCTGTTCTTTGGAACTTTACCTTTAACCGCAGATTCACCTTCCAATCTGCAGGGAATGTACCCCTTGCTATGGTGAAAACTGCTCTGTTCTATGTCTTCTATACCCCCTTCACCACCTGGCTCACCCGTCAGTGGACAGAGGTCTGGCTCTTGCATGAGTACCTGATCAAAGCCCTGACTATGGTAGGCAATCTGGTTCTGGAATTCCTGTACCAGAAGTACTATGTTTTCAGGGATACTATGGATACCAACGACATAGCTCGGAAAGAAAAACAATAAAGCAAAACCGTCTTCTCCTCAAATCGGC
>JAFOZC010000194.1 GCA_017391305.1 Oscillospiraceae bacterium
TGAGACTTGATTTTCCCGAATTTATCTGTTACAATGCCCCGTGGCGAAAATATGATCCTGAATTGCAATCGGATAGAGGGGGATTTTCTGCAATTCGGCAGTTTTTTTCGGGCGAAGCCCCTGAGAGGGCTCACTGCACCGATTCTACCCACAGACTATCCATAGAACCACCGCACCACTTCCACTTACGAACTGCATCTCTCCACCCACTGTCTGCACGATCCCTCTCCCCCTCCCTTCGGGAGGTACCTCTCCCGGAGGGAGAGGCAAGGGCCGTGTGCAAACTTCGAGTAACTCAATAAACCGGGACTTATCGCTCTGTCTACCGATGTCTGCCGAGTCCTTGGCTCTCCCTCCGGGAGAGCTGGCGCGAAGCGCCTGAGAGGGATCACCGCACCGATTCTACCGACAGGCTACCCTCAGATCCACTGCACCGATTCCTTATACGAAATTGCATTCCTGCACGAACTGTCTGCACATCCCTCTCCCCCTCCCTTCGGGAGGTACCTCTCCCGGAGGGAGAGGCAAGGGCTGTGTGCAAACTTTTAGAAGTACCAAAAAACGGGATTTATCCCTCCGTCTATCGATGCCCACCGAGGCCTTGGCTCTCGCTTTGGGAGGTACCTCTCCTCAAGGGGCGGGGATAGTGGTTGTGTGCGAACTTTTAGAAGTAGCAAAAAACGGGATTTATTGTCCTATCCATTGATGCCTGCCGAGTTCTTGGCTCTTGCTTTGGGGGAGCTGGGGCGGGGGGATTTATATTTTGAATGTTTTGGAGGTTATGGGATGAAAATACAATTGTCGGATCATTTTTCTTATGGGAAATTGTTCCGTTTTACGTTTCCGTCTATTGTGATGATGATCTTCACCTCCGTTTATGGGGTGGTGGATGGGCTGTTTGTGTCCAATTATTTGGGCAAGACACCCTTTGCGGCGGTGAATTTTATTTTTCCCTTTATTATGGTATTGGGGGCCTTCGGCTTCCTGTTCGGTACCGGCGGCAGTGCGCTGGTCTCCAAGACTATGGGGATGGGGGAGATGGAGAAGGCCAACAGGCTGTTTTCCATGCTGAGCTATATTTCTATGGCGGTGGGCGTGCTGATCTCTGTGCTGGGTATGCTGTTCATCCGTCCTCTTGCGGCATGGCTGGGGGCGGAGGGAGAGCTGTTGGAGCTTTGCGTGCTCTACGGACGGATCTTGCTGATAGGCAATCCCTTCTTCATGCTGCAGGTGCAGTTCCAGAGCTTCTTCATTACCGCAGAGAAACCCAAGCTCGGCTTAGTGGATTCTCTCATTGCGGGCATTACCAATATTCTTTTGGATTGGCTCTTTATTGCGGTCTTCCGTTGGGGGATCGTGGGAGCGGCCCTGGCCACGGCTCTGAGTCAGGTGGCAGGGGGAATGTATCCCCTGATTTATTTCTTAAGGAAAAATGACAGCCTTTTGCGGCTGACCCGCTGTGGCTTTGACGGGGAGGCTCTGCTGAAAACCTGCAGTAACGGCTCTTCGGAGCTTCTGAGCAATATCTCCATGTCTCTGGTGGGCATGCTTTATAATGTACAGCTTATGAAATATTCCGGTCAGGACGGCGTGGCGGCCTATGGGGTACTCATGTATGTGAACATGATCTTCATCGGCACCTTCATCGGCTATTCCATCGGCACGGCCCCGGTCATCGGCTTCCACTTCGGAGCGGAGAACAGGGAAGAGCTGAAAAGTCTGCGGAAAAAGAGTCTGTGGATCATCGGTGGCTTCTCTCTTGTGATGATGCTTTTGGGGGAGCTTCTGGCAGCGCCCCTGTCCCGTCTGTTTGTGGGCTATGACAGAGAGCTTATGGAGCTGACCTTGCGGGGCTTTAGAATTTTCTCCTTCTCTTTCTTCTTTGCGGGCTTCGCTATTTTTGGCTCAAGCTTCTTTACCGCCCTTAATAACGGCCCGGTTTCGGCGGCCATTTCCTTCCTGCGTACGGTGGTGTTCCAGACGGCCGCCATCCTGCTTCTGCCCCTCCTTTGGGCTGTGGACGGGATTTGGATCTCCATTGTGATCGCCGAAATGATGGCTACGGTGGTGTTCCTGATTTTTATGATGCTTTTACGAAAACGTTACTGTTATTGAAAAGGTTTGGGATTTCTTGTAAAAAGGGTGTTTGCGAAACACAACGAAACACAATGTTGCATAAAAGAGACTTGCTTTTTCCAGAAAAAAGGCAAGTCTCTTTTGGTGAATTTGGCGAAAAATGGGAATGTGGGACTTTATCCATTGTGTTTTCCCATGAGAGATGTTATAATGCAGTTATAATGGGGCAGTTCCCCGAATCAATACTGGAGATGATATAATGAAACGTACCCTGTCCTTCCTTTTGGTTCTTGCCATTGTGGCGGGAATGTTCGCCGGGCTCAGGCTTCCTGCCGAGGCTGCCGATGCATCCTACAACAAGGGCAAGAGAGAAGAGGTCTGCACCTCTCTGTCCGCTGCTGCACGGAAATATTATACCGGCAGCTACAGCTTCGACCAGCTTTCTGCCCTAAAGGGCAGCGGCCTCCGCACCAAGCTCCGTGCGCTGGTGACTTCCGGCCGTTCTACCGTGGGCTATGACGGGCTGAAGCGCTATTTCCCCCATACCGATGCCTTTGAGGGCAGCAGTAAGAAGCTGGTGCTGTTCTACTGCAACGGCACTACCGGCAGTGCATGGGATAGTGCAAAGACATGGAACCGTGAGCATATGTGGCCCGACTCCAAGGGCGGCAATGCTATGGAGGGTGACCTTCACGCCATGCGTCCCACGGATCCCAACACCAACTCCACCCGTGGCAACAGCAAATACGGCGAGGTAAACGGCGGCAAGGCGGCTTATACCAATGAAGCCAACGGCAGTCTTTTGGGAGGCCACTATGTCAGCGGTACCTTTGAGCCTCTGGATTTTGCCAAGGGCGACTGTGCCAGAACCATTCTCTATGACTATGTGGTGACCGGCTCCATGTCCTCTGTGGGCATTGTATTCCAGGATGTGGATACGATGCTGAACTGGTGTAAGCTGGATCCCGTAGACACCTATGAGATGTCCCGTAATGATGTGGCAGAGGAAATTCAGGGCTGCCGTAATCCTTTTGTAGATTATCCCGAGCTTGCATGGCTCCTTATGGACAGAGCCATCCCCTCCGATCTGACTACCCCCGACGGCGGTGGCGGCACAGTGCCCCGCTTTGCCATTACCGTAAGTAGCAATGACACCGCTATGGGTACGGTCAAGCTTGAGGGCAATACCGTTGTGGCAAGTCCCAAGGAGGGCTGTTATGCCGCAAGCTACAGCATCCTCAAGGGTGAGGCTACGGTTGGCCGTGAGGGCAATCTCTTCACCGTGGAAGCAAAGTCCGATTGCAGTATCCGCATCAACTTTGCTCGGAAGGAAAGTGTCACCGTCAGCTTCCACGGCAAGGCAAGTGCCGTGACCGTATACCCAGGGGAAAGCATCACCCTGCCCACCGCTTCCCATGTGGGTGACTATGAATTCATCGGCTGGGTGGAACAGCCTGTGGAGAAGACAAAGGTCAAGCCCGACTACCGCACTCCCGGCAGTAGCTATACCGCAGTGGGGAATGTAGATTTCTATGCCCTCTATCAGATCGTAGAGGACGGAAGCGGTACGGGTCTGTGGACCTTGGTGACAGAGGAAAGCCGTCTGCGCAGCGGTGCGGAGCTGGTTCTGGCCTCCAATGCCAACGGCAAGACCGCAGGAGATATTACCGCTACATATCTGACACCTGTAGACAGTAGCTTCTCTTCCGATATGAGCACCATAACAGGCCTCGGTGAGCAGACCGTGATCCTGACCCTGGGTGGCAGTGAGGGCGCATGGACACTGACAGACAGGCAGGGCAGACAGCTTGGCTGTTCCGGCAAGAAGAGTCTCGGCTGGGGAGCAGGAACGCTGACCTGGGATATTCGGATCGACGCAGACGGAGCCCATCTGTTCAGCACCATGAGTGATTACGGCAGAATTCTGTATAATACCAGCGCACCCCGTTTCACCACCTATACAGGCAACCCTGCCAAGGCTCTGCCCCTGCCTCAGCTTTACATGGTAGACGGCAAGGCAGGAACGGTCTATTACACCACCGATCCCGAAACCGATACCCCCAAGCCCTGCGATCACTCCGGGGCCTTAGGCCGTGAGGGGATCGCCCCCAGCTGTATCTCCACCGGCAGGCGTCCCTACTATGTCTGTGAGAAGTGCGGCGGCATGTTTGCCGATGCCTATTGTACCCGTCCCGTGACGGAAGAAGAACTGATTCTGCCTATGACCGATCATAAGTACGGCAAGGCTGTTACCGCTCCTACCTGTACCGCCAAGGGTTACACCGTCTACACCTGCGATGTCTGCGGACATAGCTATCGGGACAACGAGACCCCGGCTCTGGGTCACGACTACGTGGCAGGTGAGGGCAGCAGCGCCACCTGCACCCAGGGAGGCACTGCCGTTTATACCTGTAGCCGTTGCAAGGACAGCTACACCGATACCGCTGCGGCTCCTTTGGGTCACGATTGGGATGAGGGCAAGGTAACTCTGGCTCCCACCTCCACCCAAACGGGTATTATGAGCTATACCTGCCGCCGTTGCGGAGCGGTGAAGGCTGAGATGATCCCCGTACTCGGCAACGATGAGCCCAAGGATCCCTATGAGTGCGAGCTTGGGGAAAAGTGCGGCTGTCACGTATTTGAGGATATGCCCTTTGTGGGCTTCTGGTCCCATGAGGGCATCGACTATGTGTTGAATCACGGCCTCTTTAAGGGTATGACAGAGACCTACTTCGGTCTGGACATTGCTATGACCAGAGGCATGCTCATTTCCGTCCTCTGGCGGCAGATGGGCTCGCCCAAGACAGAGCTCGGTCACTTTGAGGACGTCCATCCCGAGGCCTACTATGCCGAGGCAGTGGCATGGGCCGCAGAGAATGGCATCGTCATGGGCGCTACAGAGACACTCTTTAAGCCGGAGGATAAGATCACCCGTGAACAGCTTGCCGCAGTGCTCTTCCGCTTTGCAAACTTCTGCAAGATGGACACCACTGCAAGGGCAGAGCTTACTGCCTTCTCCGATGCCAAATATGCCTATGATTACGCTATGGAGCCCCTGAAGTGGGCAGTTGCCACAGGACTTATCCAAGGTGTTTCTGAGGTCGGTACGCCTTATCTGCGTCCTCAGGGAGATGCTACCAGATCTCAGGTAGCGTCCATACTCATGCGATTCTTGGAAAACAGCACCGACGGAGAATAATTTGCAAACAAGGCACCTCTTCGGCCTCACCGGAGAGGTGCTCCCTTACAGGAGGTAAATAATGAAACGATGTTTATCCATTGCCCTGGTGCTTTCCTTGCTCCTCGGTCTCTTCGGAGGCATCCGCCCGAAGGCAGAGGCGGCAAGCTATCTTTACAACACCGGCAAGAGGGGACAGGTCTGTACAGAGCTGTCCTCCTATGCACAGAACTATTACACAGGAAGCTATAGCTTTGAGAACCTTTCGGAAATGTCCTCGGGAAATCTTCGCTCAGCCCTATACAAGCTGGTGAATACGGATAAGAGGGATCTGTCTTATAATGATCTGAGGGAATATCTGCCCTATACCGATGCAGATCAGAGCAATAGCGGAAACCTGATCCTGTTCTATACCAACCATTCTCAGGTAGCCCAGTGGGCGAACGGAAGAACATGGAATCGGGAGCATATGTGGCCGGATTCTCAGGGAGGCAGTGCCTTGGAGGGGGATCTCCATGCCATGCGCCCCACTGATGAACAGGTCAATAGCAAACGGGGCAGTCTGCCCTACGGTGACAATCCCTCCGGCAGTCCCGCATACGCATCGGACACCAACAACAATCTGCTGGGTGGCTATTCCGGCGGCTGCTTTGAGCCTCTGGACTTTGCTAAGGGGGATTGCGCCCGTACCATCCTCTATGACTATGTGGCACAGACCACGGTGGATGTGGTGAAGAAGGTTTTTGAAAATACGGAAACCCTCCTGAGATGGTGTGAGGAAGACCCGGTAGATGCCTTTGAGATGTCCCGTAACGATTCTGCACAGAGTATCCAGAATAACCGTAACCCCTTTGTGGATTATCCTGAGCTTGCATGGATCCTTCTGGGCAAGGAGGTTCCTGCGGATCTGGTTTCTCCGGGAAGTGGAGCTGTGAGCTTCACCATTACCGCAAAGAGCAGTAACACCGCCCACGGCACAGTCAGCCTCTCCGGCAGAAGAATTCTGGCACAGCCTGCAGAGGGCTATTATGCCGCAGGCTATACCGTGACCAAGGGAACAGCTACCGTGACACAGAACGGGAATGTTTTCACCGTTCAGGCAGAGAGCGACTGTGAGATCCTGATCCGATTTGAGAAGAAGACCGTGGTTACCGTGGGCTTCTTCGGTGTCGCTCCCGCTGTGACAGCCTATGCCGGTGAGCCTGTGATCCTGCCCGAGGGACAGGAGGAAGAGGGCTATCGCTTTGTCGGCTGGACAGAGACAAGTGTCAGTGCCACCACCCAAAAGCCTGCATATTATGAAGCAGGTGCAGAATATATCCCCAACGGCAATGTGGATCTCTATGCCCTCTACAGCTATGCTGACGGTGGCGTCGGCACAGGCTGGAGTCTTGTACAGAAGGAGTCCCAACTCTATGCCGGGGCAAGATTGGTCATTGCCCACAATACCAAGGGCAGGGTAGCAGGCAACTTGAAGTCCGGCTATTTGGCATCTGTGGAGCAAAGCTTCGTAGCCGGAGGAGAGGTAGTGCAGGAGGTAGCGGCAGAGGCTCTGATCCTGACTCTGGGCGGCGGATCCGGCGCATGGACCTTCAGCGATCCCGAAGGGAAGCTCCTGGGGGTGACCTCTGCGAAGAATCTTGCATGGGGAAGCGGAGAGACTGCATGGACGGTTTCCGTTTCTGCCGAGGGCGCACTGATCGCTTCTAATGACGGTAGCTGTGGCAGATTCCTGTATAACTCCGGCTCTCCCCGTTTTACCACCTATACTTCCAATCTCAGCTCCTCTATGCTCCTTCCCCAGCTCTATATCAATGACGGCGGTGTGCTTTATTACACCACAGAGCTGACCCGTTGTGAGCATGAGACCATGAGCTATACCGCCCCCAAGGCCGCCACCTGTACCGCAGGAGGCAATGTGGCATATTATACCTGTACCGCCTGTGGCAGAACCTTTGCAGATCGGGAGGGGAAAGAGCCTCTCAATGGGACTCAGCTTGTGATCGCTCCCTTGGGACATGAGGCAGGGGAGTACCGCTTCGATACCGAGAGCCACTGGCAGATCTGCACCCGTTGCGCTGAGGTCTGCACCGAGAAGGAAGCCCACATCTGGGACA
>JAFOZC010000195.1 GCA_017391305.1 Oscillospiraceae bacterium
ATCGTCATCGCCGAAGAAAATCTGGCCACCAGTGGGCTTCTGCAGGCCGCTGATCATGTAAAGGGTGGTGGACTTACCGCAACCGGAGGGGCCGACGAGAACGATGAATTCACGGTCTGCAACTTCCATGTTGAACTGCTGAACAGCAACGACACCGCGCTCGGTGATCTGCAGATTGACCTTCTTCTCCTCGGGCTGACCCTTCTTGGGCTTCTTTTTCTTCTCGGTGTTGGGGTAGATCTTCATGATGTTTTTGAGTACTAAGCTTGCCATAGCGCTTGACTTTGATATGTCCGCCTCCGCGCGACATACCTCGCGTAGCCGTCTTGGGCTTACGCATTACGACAGGTCTCCACACTGCCGCACCGCAAGTTCGCGGATTTCCTCCTTTTTTTCGGCGGTTCGCATCTAATATGGTGGAGTAGAATGCGCCTACCATAGTGATTTAATCATAGCATGTTTATGACAAAAATGCAATAGAATTTCCAAGTGATTTTCTGTTTTTTTCTGCAAATCATGAGAAATATTGGAAAAGCCTGCCTGTCATCCTTGACATTGACGGGGAAATAAGCTATAATCCATTTAAACCACAAAAGTATGTGGGAAAATAAAAGGAGGAATATTCATGAACTCTATGAAAAAGTACATCGCGGAATTCATCGGCACTTTCGTTCTGGTGCTTTTCGCCTGCGGTACTGCCGCGGCGCTGGGCTGTCAGAAGGAAGTCATTGATGCAGCCTACATCGGCACTGCCTTAGCCTTCGGTTTGGTGATCGTTGCTATGGCATACTCCATCGGCAATATCTCCGGCTGTCACATCAACCCCGCTGTCTCCATTGCCATGCTGGTCAGCGGCAAGCTGTCTGTCAAGGACTTCATCGGCTACGTGATCTCCCAGATCGCCGGCGCCATTGCCGGTGCGGCTCTGCTTCTGCCCCTGCTGGGTGCAGATTGCGGCTTCGGTGCAAACGGCCTGTTCCATGACAATGTGGGTCTTTCCATCCTTGTGGAAGTGGTTCTGACCTTTGTCTTCGTCATTGCCATTCTGGGCGTGACCTCCAAGACCGAGAACGGCGCTGTTGCAGGTCTGGTCATCGGCCTGACTCTGACTCTGGTACATATCTTCGGTATTTACTTCACCGGCACCTCCGTCAACCCCGCCCGTAGCCTTGGCTCTGCTGTCTTCGCAGGGGGCGAGGCTCTGGCCAATGTTTGGGTCTTCTTCGTAGGGCCTCTGGTCGGCGGCGTTCTGGCTGCTCTGGTCTACAAGTTCCTGGCAAAGGAAGAGAAGTAAGCCAATACCTCAAGAAACAGGAAGGGGCTGTAGCACACCTTGCTACAGCCCCTCAATTTAGGCTCTTCACAGAAATTCGGATCGATCACAGCTCCACATCGATGGCGCATCTGTCTGTGCGGATGGCCTTGCACAGGGCGGAGACAGCCACGTGACGGGGATCTTTCTTGTAGATCTCCACATCCTCCAAGCTGTCGAAATCGGAGATCAGCACAGCATCATAGGCAGAGCCCGACACAGCACTGCGGTGGATCTCCATGGCCTTCAGTTGAGGGATCACTCCCTGCAGGGCGGCAAGACGGCTGAGGAATTCCGAAGGGTCTGCATCCTCCCGAAACTTCCACATGACAATATGACGGATCATAAATTTTCCTCTTTTCCTAATGTTTTTCTATATTTTAGAAAGAATCCTTGAAAAAGTCAAGTTTGTTCACAAATTCTACACCACTTTTTCATAATGGTTGGTTAGAATAGGGACAAAAAGAGAAAGCAAACAAAAGATATCCCATAGGCAGGTCATACCAATATTTATAAGGAGGAATATCCAATGAAAAAGATGATTTCCCTGTTCCTGCTCCTATCTCTGCTCCTTCTGTGCTGTGCTTGCAGCAGTGATAAGCCTCAGGAGGGGAGCAAGAATGAGGAGGAGAGCAAGCCCCAAATCAGCTACGCCGCCGGAAGCGCCCGCTATACACAGCCGGGGGCAAAGCGCAGTATGGAGCTGCATTTTGAAGAGCCTGTAGCCGCAGGTAGCAAGATCGTCCTTTCCGACAAGGAGAAGGAAATTCTCAGCTTTACCACAGAACAGCCGATTTCCGAGCTTACCATTGAGGCCTTGGAGCTGAAGGAGAACCTTCCCTACCGCCTGACGGTGAACGGCGAGCTTCAGCGCCACGGAGGCAGTGGCAAGATCGAGCCTCCCGATCCCGGTTTCATTCCCGAGCCGGAGATCCCCACCATTCCCATTGCACCTATGACAGAGTCTCCTGAGAACGGAGAGCCTCAGCCTTCCGAGCCGGTTCCCGGTGTGAGCTTTGATCCCAACCTGCCCTTTGGCAGTATCCCTGATTTTTCCGGTACGGTGCAGGGTGGCGGAGACAGGAACAACGGAGAGCTGTCCACAGAGCCCTTTGCTCCCGGGAAAGGCGATTCCCTTGGAGCACCTGCCATTAACCCTATGCCGGGTCGTGATCTGTCGGGCTTTATCCTGACGGGAGCCAATACGGTGTTTGACCGTGTCCGTCCTGCGGATTAAGTCTTGCAAAATTCCCGATTTTGTGATACACTTGTCCCACTTACGCTTGAAAGGAAGAAAAAATATATGAAAAAGCTTCTTGCAGTGCTCCTGCTGACGGCCCTCCTCGTGGGCTGTAGCTCCGGCCCTGCGCTTCAGACCGAGGGAACGGAAAGCACTGCACCCACCACCCAAGACACCGAGGCTACCACCACTGCTCCCACCGAGTCCGACACTACTCCCCCGGAAGATGTCCCTGTGTCCACCGAGATCCCCGAGATCGTCATGAACGGCACTGCCGGCTACGGCAACAATGATGAGAAGGCTCTGAGCCACTACAGCCTTTCCACAGCATCTCCCACCGATGAGCACATGACGGCTCCCATTGCCGTTGGGGCGCAGCAGGATACGGTTTTTGAGAACCGCCATCTGCAGATCGCCTATTGGACAGAATACCTGAACTTTATGAATTCCTACGGCTCCTATGCCACCATGCTGGGCATGGATCCCAACAAGCCCCTGTATACCCAGCAGATGGATGACGGAAGAACTTGGGAACAGTATTTCCTGAGCTTCGCCGTACAGGGCCTGAAGCAGAACTACGCCCTGTCCCGCTATGCGGCAGACAACGGCATTGAGCTCAGCCCCGAGGATCAGAAGACCATCGAGGATATCACCAAGACCGAGGGCGGCTTTGCAGAGGAATACATTGCACAGGGCTATGCCGATGCAGACAGCTATTTGCAGTACTACTTCGGTGACGGCATGGATGCTGTTGCCTATCAGGAATACTACGACATGTACCTCCGTGCCGCCAATTGCTATCAGGCCAAGCAGGAGGAGATCCGCCAGCGCCTTGCTGAGGATGAGATCCTGGCCTATTATGCAGAGCATAAGGAGACCTTTGAGAATCAGGGCAAGATCCAGGCCAATAACATCAATGTCCGTCACATTCTCATCCAGCCCGAGGGAGAACAGAGCGAATGGACCGAGGAAGACTGGACTGCCGCAGAGGCCTCTGCACAGGCGATCTATGACAATTGGCTGGCAGAACCTACAGAGGAACGCTTTATTGCCCTTGCCATTGAGCATACGATGGATCCCGGCTCTACGGAGAACGGCGGCCTGTATGAAGATGTTGCTCCCGGAGACATGGTCACCGAGTTCAATGACTGGTGCTTCGACCCCGAACGGAAGGTTGGAGACCACGGTATTGTGAAGACTACCTACGGCTTCCATATCATGTACTTTGTCGGCACTACCGAGACCCGTGCTTGGTACGATGCCGCCGCAGAGCAGTTGGTATATGAGAAGCTGGAAGCCTTCCTGAAGGATTGCCAGACCCTCTACCCCCTGTCCGTGGACTACACCCTGATCCGTATCTTCGATGTAGCCACCGCCAACACCGCCCAGCCTGCAGGCTGATAAGCAAATAAAATCCTGCTGTAGAAACAGAAGCTTCTTTTTCTACAGCAGGTTTTTTTAGGGCAGGATCAGCCCTCTTGGAGGAAGCTGTCTAAATATTCATAGGCCAGCAACAGCTTTTCCAAGTGGTAGTTCATGACGATGGTGTCCCGACGGGTGCATTTCCGAGGAGCGAGCTGAGCGCATGGAATGCCGAGGGCCTCCAGCTTTTTGATATTATCCGAGGCCAGATCTCCCGGGGTGTCCATGCCACAGATCACTTCCAATTCCGCCACCATCCGTTCTCCCAATTGCCTGCAACCGCAGACCAGAGCCTCGGCATTGTGCTTCCGATGGAAGAAGCGCTGAGATTGGTACAGGTCAATTTCCATGTCGATCTTCCGTAGCAGGACAATGAGCTTCTGGGTGTCGGGAAAATGCTCCCGTATCACCACTTCCTCCAAAAGGGGAGGGAATTGACTTTGCAGCTCCTTCAGGAGACGGAGAATGCGATGCTTATTGTTATAGGGGCGGAAGCAGGTGTTGATGCTCAGAGCCACTGCCAGACCGACGGCGGTGTACAATATCCGCATGGTGGCAGCGGGCAGCAGATCGTCCGCCCCATAGCTGCAAGCAGACAGGAAGACGATACAGGACAGGGAAATGCTGTAGGAGATCTTGAAGCCGTTACACAGCAATATCAGCAGCAGTACCCCCAAGCCCACTGTCCAGAAGGGGATGGTGGGAAAGAAATAATGGGTGAAATACCCCACACCTGTCCCCAACAGAACCCCAAGGAATTGGGTCAGACCCTGTTGCAGAGAACGGCGGAAGGTGGTGTCCATCGCAACCAGCCCACCCAAAGCGGCATAGAACATGGCGTCGGCTTGCGTAGACAGGAAGCGAACCAACAGCACAGACAGGGCAACAGACACAGCGGTTTTCGCCGTCCGTAGCCCAAAGGGTAGATGCTTCATACCAAAGCCTCCTTTCTCAGCCCCAGTATATCAGAAATCTTGGAATATTCAAGTGAAAAATTGTGAATTTTATGTTATACTTACTGTAAAAGAAATTGCTTCAGGAGGTTATACGATGATACGTGAGGCTATGGCCGCAGATGTACCCGGCATGTTGGAGATTTACGGATATTATGTGAAAGAGACAGCGGTGAGCTTTGAATATGAGGTTCCCACTGTGGAGGAATTCACAAGGCGCTTGGAGGAGCACAAGGCGGTTTACCCTTGGCTGGTATGGGAAGAGGAGGGGGAGATCCTTGGCTATGCCTACGCAGGTCGAGCCTTTGAACGGGCGGCCTATAGCTGGAATGCGGAGATCTCCTGCTATCTCAAGCGGAAGGGAACCGGCATGGGCAGGAAGCTCTACGGCATCATTGAGGAGATCCTGCTCAGACAGGGCGTGCGGAAGGTCTATGCTCTGGTCACCTCTGCCAATCCCGGCTCTCTTGCCTTTCACAAGGCAATCGGTTATGAGGAGCTGCTGACCTACAGGGAGGTAGGCTTCAAATTCGGTGCTTGGTACGATATTACTTGGTTGGAAAAACAGCTCTGTCCTCTGGGAGAACCGAAAAATTTCCCGACTCCTTGGAAAAATTTAAAAATAAGCCTTGACAAATAAACAAAAGTGTAGTAATATAAGCATGTGCTTAGCAAGTAGACAGTTAAGGGGGCGAAACAATGACAGAGAGAGAAAGCCAGATCCTCCAATGGATCTTGGAAGACCCTATGATCTCTCAGGACAAGCTGGCGGAGAAGGCCGGGATCACCCGATCCTCTGTTGCGGTTCATATTTCTAACCTGATGAAGAAGGGCTATATTGTAGGGAAAGGCTACGTGATCCGTGATCGGGCCTATGCCGTGGTCATCGGCGGTGTGAATATTGACATCGGCGGCAGAGCCTTTCGGCCCTTAGTTCCCGGTGATTCCAATCCCGGCAAGGTCATCACGGCGCTGGGCGGTGTGGGACGGAATATTGCCCACAACATGAGCCTGCTGGGCATGGATGTGCGGATGCTTACGGCATTCGGGGACGATATTTACGGACAGCGGATCGCCGCTTCCTGTGCGGAGCTGGGCATTGACATCAGCAATGCTTTGCAGATCCCCGGGGGTACAACCCCTACCTACCTGTTCCTCAACGACGCAGACGGAGACATGGCACTGGCCCTGTCGGATATGGAGATCTGCGACAGGATCACCCCGGACTACCTGAGCAAGCATCTGAGCCTGATCAACAATGCCCGTCTGGTTGTCATCGACACCAATATCCCGGAGGAGAGCATTGTCTTCCTGGCAGAGCATTGTACCGTTCCTATTTTTGCAGACCCTGTTTCCACGGCAAAGGCTGTGAAGCTCCGCTCCGTTCTGGGCAAGCTCCACACCCTCAAGCCCAATCGGATCGAGGCCGAGCTTCTTTCCGGTGTGAAGATCACCGACGATGCCTCTCTGGAGGCCGCCGCCCAGAGCCTACTGAATATGGGCATGGAGAGAGTCTTTATTTCTCTGGGGACCGATGGGGTTCTGGCAGCCGATCATGAGCGTCTGGTACGGGTACCCTGCTACAAGGCAACCATGCGCAATGCCACCGGCGCAGGAGACTCCTTCATGGCGGCCCTTGCATGGGCTTACGTAGAGGGCAGTGATTCCGAGACCGCCGCCAGAGCCGCCGCCGCAGTGGCAGCTATGGCTATCGAGTCCGAAGAGACCGTCAATCCTGCCATCAGCCCCGCAAGCCTGCGGGAACGGATGGCTGCACAATAAATCTTTTACATAAAATATACTATATTATTTAAAATTTGGAGGAAATCATCATGCTGAACAAGTACCTGGACATCAAGCCCGAAGTCGCCGAGGCTCTGGCAGCCGGCAAGCCCGTTGTTGCTCTGGAATCCACCATCATTTCCCACGGTATGCCCTATCCCCAGAATGTACAGACTGCTCTGGCAGTGGAGCAGATCGTTCGTGAGAACGGTGCAGTTCCTGCCACCATCGCTGTGATCGGCGGCCGCCTGAAGGCAGGCTTATCCGCAGAGGAGATCGAGTACTTCGGCAAGAAGGGTCTGGATATTGCCAAGGCTTCCCGTCGTGATCTGGCAGTTCTCTGCGCCCGTGGAGAAGACGGTGCTACCACCGTTACCACCACCATGATGATCGCTCATATGGCAGGCATCAAGGTTTTCGCTACCGGCGGCATCGGCGGCGTGCATCGCGGCGCTGAGACCACCATGGACATCTCCGCTGACTTGGAAGAGCTGGCACAGACCCCCGTTATGGTCGTCTGCGCAGGTGCAAAGTCCATCCTGGATCTGGGTCTGACTCTGGAGTATCTGGAGACCCACGGTGTTCCCGTCATCGGCTACGAGACCAAGAAGCTTCCCGCATTCTTCACCCGTGAGTCCGACTTCGAGGTAGACTACCGCATGGACAGCCCCGAAGAGATCGCCAAGGCCTTCAAGGTTCAGAACGAAATGGGCCTCCCCGGCGGCATGCTGGTTGCCAACCCCATCCCCGTAGAGTACTCTATGGATGCCACCGTCATCAATGCAGCCATTGATCAGGCTGTGAAGGAAGCCGAAGAGAAGGGCATCCACGGCAAGGAAACCACTCCCTTCCTGCTGGCCAGAGTCACCGAACTCACCGGCGGCAACAGCCTGGAATCCAACATCCAGCTGGTCTTCAACAACGCCCGCCTGGCAGCCAAGACCGCAAAGGCTTACTGCGAAGCTTAATTTCTCTCTCTTACTTTCTCTCTATTACTTTCTCCTTTCCAAATATACAAAATTTCCCTCTTTTACTTTCTCCTTTCCAAATATACAAAAAAAGCAACACTCCACCCTCGGAGTGTTGCTTTTTTTCGCCCTCCCGTCACCCTCCCGTCACTCTCCCGCCACCCTTCAAATCCCGACCTATCGACCTGCTTTAAGTTTCCACCCAGCCCCTTGCCTCTCCCTCCGGGAGAGGTACCTCCCGAAGGGAGGGGGAGAGGGATGTGCAGACAGCTCGTGCAGGAATGCAGTTTCGTCTAAGGAATCGGTGCAGTGGATCTAAGGGTAGCCTGTCGGTAGAATCGGTGCAGTGATCCCTCTCAGGCGCTTCGCGCCAGCTCTCCCGGAGGGAGAGCCAAGAGCTAGGCGGGCATCGATGGCCGGAGGGAGAGCCAAGAGTGCGGTGGGTATCGACAGACGGAGCGTTAAATCCCGGTTTATAGTACTGTTTGAAGTTCGCACACAGCCCCTTGCCTCTCCCTCCGGGAGAGGTACCTCCCGAAGGGAGGGGGAGAGGGATGTGCAGACAGTTCGTGGAG
>JAFOZC010000196.1 GCA_017391305.1 Oscillospiraceae bacterium
GCTCTCCCGACGGTCGAGCTGGCGCGAAGCGCCTGAGAGGGCTCACTGCACCGATTCTAACGACAAGCTACCCTCAGATTCACTACACCGATTCCATCAATAAACTACCCATAGAACCACCGAACCGATTCTACCTACAATCTATTCATAGAACCGCTGCACCGATCCTGTCCACAGACCTCCGTTGTTCCGGGAGCTGCCGACAAGTGACCCCCACCTCTTTCGGTGGGAGGGACTTAATTTGAAAGTCCTGCCTTCCGCGTAGCCCGTCTTGCGTTGTGTTCCTCTTTCCCTTGGGGCTTCGCACACCTTCCTCTCGGTGGGAGGCACTTGGCTTGAAAGTCCTTCCATTACAATTATTTAAATAGGAAAAGTAGCCCTTTTTTGGAGGAAATGTCTTCCGAAGAAAGGGCTTTTTTGATAAATTACAGCTGGTCTTTTTGGCTTTTGTCATAAAATCTGTAGAATAAGTCTTGACTTTCCACCCTCCCGTTGGTACAATTATTATGGCGTTTAACGGAATCGCATATCCCCCTACGGGGGATGTGATTCCAAGAATTCATTTGCCTGAAAACAACAGGAGGAACTTTCTATGAGCGAAAACCGTTACTACACGATTGAGCAGATGGAGGAGGCTACCGCTTCCTTGCTGGAAAACGGCAAGAAGGTTGGAGCCGACAGCTGGCAGCAGCGTGCGAAGAATCAGTCTCCGCATTGCGGCTTCGGCGAAAGCGGCACCTGCTGCCGTATCTGCTCCATGGGCCCCTGCCGCATTACCCCCAAGGCTCCCCGCGGCATCTGCGGCTGCGATGTTCACGGCATCGTTGCCCGTAACTATCTCCGTTTCACCGCCGGCGGCAGTGCTACCCACTCCGACCACGGCCGTGAGATCTGCCACACCCTCCATGAGACCCGTGAGGGCGGCAACTACACCGTTAAGGATCCCGAGAAGCTGAAGCGCATCGCTGCCGAGTGGGGCATCGAGTTCGAGGGCAAGGACATTTATGACCTGGCTCACGAGGTTGCAGAGGTCGGTCTGCTGGAATACGGCAAGCCCTTCGGCACCCAGCGTTTCACCAAGCGTGCTCCCGAGCACACCCAGAAGCTGTGGGAAGAGGCTGACATCATGCCCCGCGCCATTGACCGCGAGGTTTCCCAGTCCTTACATATGACCCACATGGGTTGCTCCTCTCAGCCCGAGGCTCTCATCCGTCACTCCCTCCGCGCCGGTCTGTCCGACGGTTGGGGCGGCTCCATGATGGGCACCGAGTTCTCCGACGTTCTCTTCGGCACTCCCAAGCCTGTTGACACCACTGCCAACATCGGCGTTCTGGAGAAGGACATGGTCAACATCATCGTTCACGGCCACGATCCCTCTCTGTCCGAGATGATCGTATTCTACGCAAACGATCCTGAGATGATCGCTCTGGCAAAGAGCGTAGGTGCCAAGGGCATCAACATCGCCGGTGTTTGCTGTACCGCTAACGAAGTCGCTATGCGTCACGGCATCCCCATGGCAGGTAACTTCCTGAGCCAGGAAAATGTCGTTCTCACCGGTGTCTGCGAAGCCATCGTTGTTGACGTACAGTGCATCTTCCCCGCATTGGGACCCCTGTCCAAGTGCTTCCACACCAAGTTCATCACCACTTCTCCCATTGCTCAGATCCCCGATTCCGAGTTCTATCGCTTCAGCGCTGAGACCGCAGGCGAGAATGCTAAGGCTATCGTCAAGATGGCAGTTGAGAACTTCCGGAACCGTAATCAGGACCTGATCTGCATCCCCCAGCAGAAGACCAAGGCTACTGTCGGTTACTCTGTTGAGGCCATCAAGACCTGCCTGGACGGCGTTACCAACAGCCATGTTGACACCCTGGGCTCCACCAAGCCCCTGGTCGATGTTGTCAAGTCCGGTGTTCTCCGTGGCGCTGTTGCCATGGTCGGCTGTAACAACCCCAAGGTCCGTCCCGACACCATGCACATCGAGCTCATGAAGAAGCTCATTGCCAACGACATCATCGTTATCGTCTCCGGCTGCTCCGCTCAGGCTGCTGCTAAGGCAGGCCTCCTGGACAAGGCTGCCAAGGAGCTCTGCGGCGAGGGTCTGAAGCGTGTCTGCGAGCTGGTTGACATTCCCCCCGTACTCCACATGGGCTCCTGCGTTGATATCTCCCGTATGATGATCCTGGCTTCCGATATCGCCAAGGATTGGGGCATCAACATTTCTCAGGTTCCCGTTGTCGGCTGCGCTCCCGAATGGATGAGTGAGAAGGCTGTCTCCATCGGTAACTACGTTGTTGCTACCGGTATCGAGACCTTCCTGGGCGTTGATCCCTACACCAAGGGCAGCTCCGAGGTCACCGAGCTCCTCCAGGGCGAGAACGGCATCAAGAAGTGGGTCGAGGCTAAGTTCGTTGTCGAGACCGACATGGACAAGCTCTGCCAGAAGATGATCGACTGCATCGAAGAGAAGCGCGCAGCTCTGGGCATCTAAACTATGAAATTAGCAATTACCGGCAAAGGCGGCGTGGGCAAAACGACCCTGTCCTCCACCTTGGCACGGCTCTATGCCGCTGAGGGACGGACCGTTCTGGCGGCGGATGTAGATCCCGATGCCAACCTGGGTCTGGCCTTAGGCCTGACCGAGGAAGAGGTCAATGCCATCGTTCCCATCTCCAAGATGAGAAGTCTTGTAGAGGAACGTACCGGCGCCAATGCTGCAAATAAGTTCTTTAAGTTAAACCCACAGGTATCCGACATTCCCGACAAGTTCTCCAAGGACATCCACGGCGTGAAGCTCTTGGTCATGGGAACCGTTGAGACCGGGGGAAGCGGCTGTGTCTGCCCCGAGCATGTGATGCTCAAGGCTGTCCTGTCCTCCCTGATCCTGCGGAAGGATGATGTGGTCATTATGGATATGGAAGCAGGTCTGGAGCATCTGGGCCGCGGTACTGCCAGCGTCATGGATCAGTTCATCGTGGTAGTCGAGCCCGGTGCAAGAAGCCTGCAGACCTATGAGAAGGTAAAGCAGCTTGCGGCAGATCTGGGTATCTTCAAGGTATCCGTTGTCTGCAACAAGGTGCGTAGCGAGGAGGATCGCCAATACCTTCGCAGTAAGATCCCCGAGGAGGATCTCCTTGGATTTATTTCCTATGATACCGATGTCATAGATGCCGACAGGAACGGCGCATCCCCCTATGACTATTCTCCCAAAGCTTTGGCGGAAATTATGGCCATCAAAGCAAAAATTGATTCGAAAGGATGAATTCCTATGGCACTGTTTGAACGCGTATTCCGTGGCTCCGACGAAATGTTCTTCAAAGCCGAGGCCGAAGTAGACGCTGCCATTGCCGAGCTGGGTGCTTCTGCTCCTATCGCAATGCCTTCTACCGCCTATCATCTGGCTTGTTCCTATGCCTATCTGGGCAAGAAAATCACCAATCTTGCAGAGCTGAAGGCCGTTCTGGCTGACATCCGTGCAATGATGACCCGCGAGAACCGTACCGCTTCCATCTTCTCCTCCGGCATCGCTACCGCTATCGCCGCTGAGTGCATCGAGGCTTGCAAGTACGTCCGCAACTCCAACCCCTACGAGGGTACTCCCTACCACGGCCACTTCACCGATGCTGAGGTTCGTGAGCTGGGCGTTCCCCTGGTTACCGGCGACATTCCCGGTTTCGTAGTCATGATCGGCGCAGCTCCCTCTGCCGAGGAAGCTGTCGAGACCGTCAAGGGCTATCAGTCCCGCGGCATCTTCGTATTCCTTATGGGCGGCATCATTGACCAGCTCGTAGAGAAGGATTACAAGATGAACTTCGGTGTCCGTGTTGTTCCCGTTGGCAACGACATCTGGTCCGTTGGCCACATCATCTCCCTGGTCGTCCGTGCAGCCTTCATCTTCGGCGGCATTGAGGCAGGCGATGCAGCAGCATTCCACCGTTACACCTTCGACCGTATCAACGCTATGGTCAATGCATACGCTCCCGTTAACGATATCACCGTCGCTTGCGGCGCCGGCGCTATCAAGATGGGCTTCCCCGTTATCACCAACGATACCGAGGATATGTGGGCAGTTCCCAAGAGCCTGATCATCCATCAGGATACCAAGGATTGGATCGACACCTCTATCGAAGCCCGCGGCATTAAGCTGAAGATCACCAACATCGATATCCCCGTTGCATTCTCCTCCGCTTTCGAGGGCGAGATCATCCGTAAGGGTGACATGCAGGTGGAAATCGACGGCTCCCGTAAGGACTGCTTCGAGCTGGTTCTCACCAAGGAAGCTACTCAGATCGAGGATCACAAGATCATCGTTGAGGGCCCCGAGATGGACGAGATCCCCGTTGGCAGCAAGATTTCCCTGTCCTACACCGTAGAGGTAGCAGGCAAGGCTATGCAGCCCGACTTCGAGCCCGTTATGGAGCGTAAGATCCATGCATTCATGAACTGCGTGGAAGGCGTTATGCACACCGGTCAGCGTGACATGATCCGTGTCCGTGTCAGCAAGGCTGACTACGAGGCAGGCTTCCGCTTCCGCCACATCGGTGAGGTTCTCTATGCCAAGATCAAGAGCGAGTTCGACACTGTTGTTGACAAGTGCCAGGTTCGCATCGTGGTCGGTGACGAGGCCAACAAGGAGCTCCGTGCTCAGGCTAACGAGATCTTCAACAAGCGTGACGAGCGTCTGGCTTCCATGACCGACGAGTCCGTACCCGTATTCTATTCCTGCATCATGTGCCAGGCCTTCTCCCCCAGCCATGTATGTATCGTTACCCCCGAGCGTCTGGGCCTCTGCGGTGCAGTTTCCTGGCTGGACGCTAAGGCAACCAACGAGCTGGATCCCCAGGGTCCCTGCCAGGTTGTCACCAAGGAGCGTTGCGTAGACGAGCGTCTGGGCGCTTACGAGGACGTGGACGAAGCTATCGCCCAGTACTCCCACGGTGCTCTGGAGCACGTTACTCTGTACTCCCTGTTCCAGGATCCCATGACCTCCTGCGGCTGCTTCGAGTGTATCTGCGGCGTTGAGCCCTGCACTATGGGTGTTGTTATCACCTGCCGTGAGCATGCAGGCATGACTCCTCTGGGCATGACCTTCTCCGAAATGGCTTCTATGACCGGCGGCGGCGTTCAGACCCCCGGCTTCATGGGCCACGGCAAGCACTTCATCGCTTCCAAGAAGTTCATCGCTGCTGAAGGCGGCCCCGGCAGAATCGTATGGCTGCCCAAGCTGCTGAAGGATCAGATGCGTGAGAAGCTGGATGCAGTTGCTCTGGAACTGTACGGTGTCGAGAACTTCACCGACATGATCGCCGACGAGACCATCTGCACCGAAGATCCCGAACAGCTGGTCGCATACCTCAGCGAGGTAGGCCACCCCGTTCTGGGCATGGAACCCTTCGACATGTAATTGATATTTCCCTTGGAGCTGTTGCACAACCGTGCAACAGCTCCATTTTTTCGTCGGTAAACTGCGCGTTATGGCCGGTCTTGAGATAGATACAGTTCTTCTGCTTTCCATAGTGCTTGTTGCAAGAGAACTTTTACGAATGCTGTGTTTTGTGGATCGTCCAATAAATCTATAGCACGGGAAGCCTCGGCACATATACATGTATACATTTTCTTGTATGGAACGTTTTCTGTGGTATTCTGTCTTTCCATTGTTAATACTAATTTCCAATAAAAAGTAGACAAATCACCATATTTATGATATAATAAATATGGTGATGAAAATGAAACGTAAATTTGAGTTTAACAACGACAATATCGGAGAAATCAAGACAGCGAGGAAAAGTAATCGGGATA
>JAFOZC010000197.1 GCA_017391305.1 Oscillospiraceae bacterium
CATCAGGACGATGATCTGCACCAGGTTGTTATCCTGGCTCTTAATGGCCGTGGTCAGCAGACCGCCGGTACCGGGAATGGCATAGAGGCTCTCGATAACCAGAGAGCCGGAAATGATGAACAGAAGATCACTGGGCAAATAAATGACCAGAGGGATAATGGCATTTTTGAAAATATGCCGCTTCCAGACTTCTTTCTTAGGCAGACCCTTCACAAGGGCGAATTTTACATAATCACGGTTCTCCTCGTCCACCATGAAGCGGCGGAGCCAAAGGGCATACCATGCAATACTGCCCAGGGACAGGCAGATCACCGGCAGGATCCAGGAGGAGGGCTTGTCCTTGTAGAAGACCATAGGCAGCTTGAACCACAGGGATACCCACACCTGAATGAAGAACAGATAGATCAAATTGGGAATGGCGCGAACCACAAGAATGTAGCCCGTACCCAAACGGTCTCCCCAGCGATCCTTAAAGCGAACCATCAAAAGACCCAGAGACAGACCCAGCACAATGCCCAAGAGCATGCTGGTGAAGCCAAAGGCGGCGGTAACAGGGATCTTCTCGGCAAGGAGTGTGGTAATGGGAACCTTGGGATAGACCGTCAGGCTCCGTCCCAGCTCTCCGTGGAACAGGTTCTTGACAAAACGGCCTAACTGAATAACAGGATGATCCAGCAGACCTTGATTACGCAAATAACTCATACGGGTAGCCTCGTCCGTCTCCTTGAGCATTTCCTGAGGGAAATAGCCGCTCAGTGGCATCAGACGCAGCAGCATGAAGACCACTACGAAAACGATGCAAACCGTGAGCAAGGAGTTGAAGGCTCGTTTCATTACATATTTTCCCACAATAAACCTCCCGTTTTACAGGTTCATACTCACAGACCTATGGGCAGTCCTGAGCGATTCAATAAAAAATAGACATAATGTGTGCTGAACAACACAAAAACAGAAGTGCAGGCTCTGTAGCGGTGAGCACTGCTTGCCGATTCGGCTCGGCAAAGCACATGGATGAGCCTTGTCACCGAAGCAGCTCGGCGAGCACCGCTCGCCGCTACGGGGCTTGATGATCCGATTCGGTATCATAGAGAATGTTTTTGAAACGCCCCCACCCGATGGGTGGGGGCTGATTCCTTAGGACTTATGGGTCAGACCTTGGGCAGAGGCTCAGTTGCCGGCCAGCGCAGTAGCACGGTCTGCCTCATACTTGGCGGTGAGCTCTTCGTACTCTTCCAGAGTGATGGGTTCGGTACGGATCTTTGCACCCTTGTACTTGGTGTTGCCGTACAGAGTCAGAGGAGAGGTGTAGGGCTCACAGTAGCTCATGTAGTAGCCACGCAGAGAGGAGATGAAGGGAATGACATATGCATTCTCGCACAGATAAGCCTCAGCCTCTGCGAAGTACTGCAGGCGCTCCTCGAAGGTGGCGGCATTCAGAGCCTTCTCGATGAGAGCGTCATACTCGGGAACGTCGTAGCAGCCAACATTCTCCGCACCGTCGGTGGTCATACGGGTCAGGATGCCGGAGGGATCGGCGTAGCCGGTGGACAGGGAGTCGAAGTAGATGTCGTAGTTCAGAGGATCGGCAACGGTGCCATAGGTCCAGCCGCTGTAGGCCTGGATCTGGAAGTCGATGTACTCTGCGCCGATGGACTCTTCGATCATTGCCTTGAAGAGCTGAGCCATGATGATCTCGGCCTCGTCGTCGGTGCCGACATAGCAGATGGTAACAGGCAGCTTGCCGTCAACGTCAAAGGTGCAGACGGGAGAATAGTCCACAGTGCCTGCCTCACAGCCCTTGATGGTGCCGTCTTCGTTACACAGCTCTGCAACAGCGGCCAGCATGTACTCACGGGCCTTGTTGGGATCGTTGTAGTTGGTTTCCTTAATGGCCTTCAGAGGCTCATAGTCGGTGTAATCCTTGCCGTTGCTGTCGTAGATAGCGCCTTCTGCGTTGATGGTGTTACGCAGGATACGGGAGGGATTGACAGGCTCACGGAGAGCGCCCAGGTTCTCACGGTTCATGGAATACTGCAGAGCCTTACGGAAGTTCACATTGTTGATGAAGATATTGAACTCGGGGTTCTTGCCTGCGAAGTCCAGCCAGAGGTAGTTGGTGGAGAAGCTGTGGCTGGTGGGCAGCAGGTTGTCTTCCCACTCGGAGCCCTGGAGGGACAGGTAAGCCTCGGACTCAACGCTGGAGTAGTCGGTCTCGCCACGCTTGAACATTTCCAGAGAAGTGGTGCCGTCGGGGATCATCTGATACTCGACAGTCTTAAGGGTGATCTTCTCAGAATCCCAGTAATGGGGGTTAGCGGTCAGGGTGATGGCCTTGTCACGCTCGAAAGCGGAGACATAGTATGCACCGCAGTACAGCATGTGCTGGTTGTCAATGGCGAAGTCCTCGCCCTGAGCCATAGCATAATCATACTCTACGGGCAGGAGCAGCATGGAGCTCTCGATCAGGGACAGGAAGTAGGGGGCGCTGCTTTCCAGAGTATACTCAACGGTGTACTCGTCAACAGCCTTAACGCCGACCATCTCGTCGAAGGAAGCAACAACGTCCTCACGGTTCTGATCGGTGATAGCGCCGCAGTCGATGTCGTCCAGAGTCCAGTAGTAGTCATACAGGCCCTTGATCAGGTTGCGGACAACACGCAGAGAATATGCGCCGTTGAGAGGATCGCCGATGTAACGGATGCCGTCAACGAAGTCCTGAGCAGTCAGTGCATACTCCGTCTCGGCGCCGGTGTGGTCGATCCACTTCAGACCTTCACGGATCTTGAAGGTCCAGACGGTCTGATCGTCGTTGGAGGTCCAGCTCTCAGCCAGGGAGGGACGGTATACGCCGTAGATATCCGGCTCTACCAGACCGTCGATGGAGTTGGAGACGATCTCACGAACAGTTGCGTAAGAGGTGGTGTAGTAGTTGAAGGATGCGTAGGAAGAGTTGAAGTAGGTCTTATAGACATCTTCATACTCTACCTTGCCCTTGCCGCTCTGACCGCAGCCCACAAGGCCGACGACCATGACAAGCGCCAGAAGTAATGCCAGCATTTTTTTCATTTTTCTTTCCTCCTGATTTTTTGATTGGACATTGCACGGGATATTTCCGGGTTCGTGCTGTTTACATTATATACCATATAAAAGAAACTATCAAGCACTCCAAAATAATTCGACATTTGCAACAGTTTTCTCCTTTTGCATTTAGTTATTATGCCAAGCGCAATGTGCAAATTTGCCACTGAATACTGTCAAACACCCCACTGCATTTCCTGCCTCGCCCTTTCTCACCAAGCCCCGACGCGCCTTTGGGCCGTCTCGGAGGGGCAGAAAGGAATGCCGTGACCCTTCTGCCGCCGTTTTTGTGCTCCTTCCCCATAAAAGCTCTTGTAATTTCGGGAGGATGTGGTATAATAGCCCTGCTGACAGTTCGCTTGTACCATCCTGTCATTAAACAAAACCAGGACTACGATTCATACCCTTGTATTACGGAATGATGCGTGGCTTTGCGTTTTGCAAGGCCGCTTTTCTTTAGGTGAAAACATGAAAACAAAAATTCTGAACCGGATCAAAAAAGAAAAAACAGAAACCGCTCTGCTGTTCCGGAGCATTCCTGCCATAGTGGTATCTCTGTTTGTGGTAAGTGTGATCTGCATGAATCTCCTTGCCAACAAAACTCTGGTACAGACAGAGGTCATCGCCCTGGACGGAGGGATCCTCATATCCTGGCTCTCTTTCCTGTGCATGGATATTATCACGAAGTATTTTGGCCCCAAGGCCTCTAACAAGGTGGCGATCCTGGCTTCCGGGATCAACGTGCTTACCTGCCTGATTTTTTATATTGCCGCCATCATCCCCTCCAATGCCGGTGACTACAGTGTGCTCAACGGAATCTGGGGCGGTACGTGGTTCATTCTCCTTGGCAGTACCGTGGCATTTTTGATTTCTGCCCTGATCAACAATTTCTTGAATTGGTTCATCGGCAAAGCCTTTCGGCGAGATCCTCACGGAAAATTGGCATATATCACCCGTTGCTATGTGTCTACCTTCGTTGGGCAGTTTTTGGACAATCTGATTTTCTCTGTCATCGTGTTCATGCTCTTCGCCCCCATCTATTGGGACGGCTTCTGCTGGACATTCCTGCAATGCACCATGTGCGCCCTGACCGGTGCGGTGGCAGAGCTGATCATGGAGGTCCTTTTCTCCCCCACAGGATATTCCATCGTGCAAAAATGGAGGGAGCAAAAGGTCGGGGAGGCATATTTGAACTATATTCACGGAGGCAAAACATGAACATTTTAATTACAGGTACTACCCAAGGCATCGGCAGAGCCATTGCAGAGCGCTTTCTCCGGGAGGGGCATAGGGTCATCGGCATCGACAGACAGGAATCCAGCATTACAGACGATCACTATACCCACTATCGCTGTGATATTCGGCAGTACGAGAAGCTCCCGCTGCTGACAGATATCCATATTCTGATCAACAACGCAGGCACCCAGAATGAGCAGGATATTGATGTGAATCTCAAAGCCCTCATTCATATTACGGAGAAATACGGTGTACAAAAGGACATTCGCTCCATCCTGCACATCGGCTCCGCCAGCGCCCATACCGGCGCCGAGTTCCCGGAATACTGTGCAAGCAAGGCAGGGATTCTGGCCTATACCAAGAATGTTGCCCTGCGGGTCGCCCCCTTCGGCGCTACCTGCAACAGCTTAGATCCCGGCGGTGTTCTGACCCCTCTCAACGACTGCGTCATCAATGACCCTGAGCTTTGGGCGGCCATTATGGAGGAAACCCCTCTGAAACGCTGGGCCACAGCGGAGGAGATCGCCCAATGGGCATATTTCCTCACCGTCACCAACGGCTTCTGCACAGGACAAAGCATTCTGGTAGACGGAGGCGAATCCATAAACTATCACTTTGTTTGGAAAGACTGATTGCAACATCGGTATCAGGAGGTCAAATATGAAACAAAACCTTACCCGTATTCTCGGACTGCTTCTCATTTTCACCCTTCTCCTCGGCATTTCTGCTCCCGCATTGGCAGATGGGAGCAAAACCGTAAGTGTTCTCTTCACCCATGATCTTCATTCCCACTTTCTGCCCTCTGCCAAGGAAGGCGGTGGGGAGTTCGGTGGCTTTGCAAGGCTTATGACGGTGATCCGTGAGCAAAGAGCCAAGGACCCCAATGCAATTCTGGTGGACGGAGGGGACTTTTCTATGGGTTCTCTGTTCCAGACCGCCTTTGCCGATTCCGCTCAGGAGCTTCGGCTGATGGGAGCTATGGGCTATGATGCCACCACTCTGGGAAACCACGAATTTGACTATCTCCCGGAGGGATTGGCCTCTATGCTCCGTGCCGCAAAGACCTCAGGGGAATATACACCCCCTATTTTGAACTCCAATTATCTGCCCAAGGAAGCCGATTCCGATATCGCCAAGGCTTTTGAGGAATACGGTGTACGGGATTATCTCCTGCTGGAACGGGGTGGCGTGCATTTTGCCCTCTTTGGTCTGTTCGGCTACGACTCGGACAAATGCGCCCCCAACTCCGGCATGACTCTGGAGAACCCTGCCGAAGCGGCACAGAGAACCCTTGATGCGGCTGTTCTGGAATGCAAGACACTGTACGGTGTGCGTCCTGTGGTGGTGTGCCTCTCCCACGGCGGAACAGAGGTCGGCAAGGGGGAAGATTATGCCCTTGCCGAAGCCGTAACAGGCATTGATCTGATCATTTCCGGTCACAGCCATACCACCCTTTCGGAAGCCATCGAGGTAAACGGAACCTATATCGTCTCCGCCGGAGAATACGGCAAGCACTTAGGGGTCGTCAAGCTCCGCTACGGCACCGATGACGATGTCACCCTTGCAGATTACGAGCTGATCCCCATTGACGAAATGGTAGAGGAAGATCCGACCCTTGCCGCCTTGGTGGAGAGCTGTAAGGAAAATGTGGAAACCGGCTACCTCTCCCAATACGGTGTCGGCTTCCATGAGGTTCTCGTGAACAATCCTTACAACTTTGAATCCGTGAAGGAGGTATACGGGAGCCAGCATGAATCCCCCCTTTGCAACATATTCTCCGATGCCTATAAGTGGGCGGCGGAACAGGCTCTGGGGGAGGAAGTAGATGTCGCCCTGACCGCCGCAGGTGTGGTTCGGGAGAGTCTTCCCACAGGGAAGGTCACCACCTCCGATGTGTTCAATGCCGCCTCCTTGGGCGTAGGGACAGAGGGAGAGCTGGTCCGTGTTTACATCACAGGAGAAGACCTCCTGAATGCCTTTGAGGTAGATGCCTCCGTACAGCCCCTCATGAGCGCCGCTCAGCTATTCTTCTCCGGGGCAGAGTACCGCTTTAATACCAAGCGTATGATCTTCAACAAGGTAGATCATGCCGTACTCCGCAGAAATGACGGCACTACGGCAGAGATCCAGAAGGACAAGCTCTACAGCGTGGTCACCGGTATGTACTGCGGTCAGATGCTGGGGGCGGTAGAAGCCACCTCTATGGGGCTCATCTCCATCACCCCACGGGATGCCCGGGGGAATCCCATTGCCGCCGAGGAACTAGTGAACCATGTCATCAAGGATCAACAGGGAAAGCCCGTAAAGGAATGGTATGCCATTGCCTCCTATTTGCAGGAAATGGGCGGTGAGACCGATCCCCGTTACAGAGAGCCGGACGGCAGAAAAATCGTCTACTCCAGCCTGAATCCCCTGAAGCTTCTCCGTCAGGCAAATAAGTTCACCTACATTCTCCTGCTTGTTCTCGCCGTCCTCCTTATCCTGATCCTCCTGATCGTCAGGAGAATCCTCCGCAAGCACCGCCGAAAGAGCGGAAAGCACACAGCTTAATTTCAAATTTATCCCACTATATTATAGAAAAGAAGGAATCAAAATGAGGAAAATCGGATTTATCGGAATCGGTAATATGGGCAGTGTCCTTGCAAGCGTAGCAGGGAAAAGCGTGCCGGAGGCGGAGATCTTTGTAAGCAGTAAGTCCGGGGAAAAGGCAGAGGCCTTCGCTCTGCACAACGACTGCACCGCTACGGATAACAGACAGATCGCAGAGGAATGTGAGATGATCTTCTTGGGAGTGAAGCCCCATCAGATGAAGGCACTTTTAGAGGAGCTCTCCCCTATTCTGGCAGAACGGACAGACTCCTTTGTGCTGGTGTCTATGGCAGCCGGGCTGAGCTGCAAGGAGCTTGAAGCCTTTGTGGGCTTCCCCTGCCCCATGATCCGAATCATGCCCAACACTCCCTCCTTCGTGGGAAAGGGTTGTATCCCCTATACTCTCGGTAGCTTCGCCACAGAGGAGGATGCAGGAGAACTGGAAAATGTACTGCAGGCAGCGGATCTGGTCTTCCCTCTGGAGGATCGGCTGATGGATGCGGCTTCCTCTCTGAGCGGTTGCGGCCCTGCCTTTGCCTATATCTTCATGGAGGCTCTGGCTGATGCAGGCGTCGCCTGCGGTCTGCCCAGAGATATTGCTCTGGCTCTCTCCGCCCAGACCGTAGCCGGTGCCGCCGAAATGGTCCTGCAAACCGGGGAACACCCCGCCGCCCTGAAGGACAAGGTCTGCTCCCCCGGCGGAAGCACCATCGCCGGTGTCTGTGCCTTAGAAGAACACGGCCTGCGCAATGCCGCCCAAAAAGCCGTCCTTGCCGCCTTCGCCCGAAACCTGCAATTGGGAAAATAATCCCCCCAACCGCTAAAACACCTATCAAACCGAATTTATCCGCCCATTGTCTGTTCCCCTTGCCAGCGGACAGATCGATCCCGGTTTATCGTTCCGTTTTAAGTTTCCACACAGCCCTTGCCTCTCCCTCC
>JAFOZC010000198.1 GCA_017391305.1 Oscillospiraceae bacterium
AGTCATTGGTCATATCTGCGCTGACACTGAGCATATCTGCTGTCAGGGAAATGATCTGCTTGGCATTGCCCCGAACGATCACAGGAATCCTGGACACGCCGAAGTCCAGTGTGCCGTTGTCATTCTCTCTGTGAATATCCGCAGGGCTGATATAGAAGGTCTTGGTGAACAGGTCAACCAGCTCCAGATGGATCACAACGGAATTGTCTGTACCGCGGTTAATGACCCCACCGGGAAGCTCCGGGATCACCGTAAGATCCACAGTCTCCGTAATCTCTGCCAGACGGAACTGACGGATCACAAGGGTATCATCCATCGCACGGAGGGTTGCCTCGTCACCGACCACACCGATCACGGGAGGATCGATGGTAAACGAAACGTTTTCCTTCCTTGCCCCCGCACCTTCCACAATATCAAGCTCCAGCTTGATCTGTTTGTAGAAGAACACGGGAACCATGACACGGACGGCAGGTTCATTGATGGTCACATAATCGCTCATAGTCAGGATCTCATCGTCCTTGCCCACCAGCTCATAGGGAAGCTCCTCGTCCAGAGAGACCTTGGTATCCTTCAGATCCACCCGAACACGGGCATAAAGGATACGCTCTACCTCCTCCGCAGGGCCGCTGACAGAGAGGCTCTCTAAGCTTGTCACCGCAGGATCTCGGACAAAGCCCTCCGCCAAAGCGCCCTCATAGGAGATCCGAATAGGGATCTCCGGACGTTCTTTATATTCGCTGACCCTCACCTTGATCTTGTTGGCGCTGGAGGAAACCAGCTTAATGTCTCCCGATGCCACCGTGGAAGGAGGATCCAGAGTCCAGCTCAGCTCATAGACTCCGGGACCGTCGATCTTGCTCACATCGGCAACGACCTCCAAGGTACTGCTGTTCAGTTCCTTGAGATCGGAACGTCTGCCTGCGATCTCTACATCTACCACCTGCTCCTCACCGCCTGTAAGGATCAGGTGACTCATTTGCAATTCATTGGTACCTACGAGCCGCACACGGACACCCCGAATGGAGGTAACATCATCGGGATTGATCACCGTAACGGCATAGACCCAGAGCGCCATAGCCGCAACGAAGCTCAGCAGGAAGGAGAGAATCTTATGCTTTTGCATCAGGATCATCCTCTTCTTTGGAATTATTCCGCACCCACTTCAGGGGATTGCGGGACTTTTGCTCCATTTCCGGAGCAAGCTCCTGAAGGAGGAGCTTTTCTAAGGTTTGGGGAGCAAGATGCCGCTTCAGCATCCCACCTACCGCAACAGAGATCGTGCCGGTCTCCTCGGAAACAACGACCACCACCGCATCGGAAACCTCACTCAGACCGATAGCCGCCCGATGACGAGTACCTAAATCGGAGCTGATATCCCGATTCTGGGTCAGGGGCAGCACACAGCCTGCGGCGGCAAGCCGTTCCTCACAGATCAGAACTGCACCGTCATGGAGTGCCGCCTTGGTGAAGAAAATATTTCTCAGAAGCTCACTGCTGACCTTGGCATCCACCACAGTACCGCTCTTGCGATACTCTCCCAGAGGATCCTTCCGCTCGAAGCAGATGAGAACGCCGGTTTTCTCCCCGGAAAGAATATCGCAAGCCTTGACTACCTCACCGATAACCTGATCAATGTGTCGCTGCTCTTCCTTGATGAGCAGAACCTCTTTGATGGATTTGCCGCCCAGCTTCTCCAGCATACGCCGAAGCTCCGGGTGGAAAATAATCAGGAGGGCCAGCAGACCGATGCCAAGGACCTGTTCAAGTATGAAATTCATTAAATACATTTTAAAGATATCCGTCACCAGATATACAGCCAGGATCAGCACCACGCTTTTGAAAACACGGGCTGCAGCCGTAGACCTGACCATGTTGATCCCTGCGTAAATAAGCAGGGCAACAAGAAGGATATCCACAAAATCCATTGGGCGAATCGTAGGGATCATAGCCCCCACATCCCGGATAAATTCTATTATAGCATCCATAGGCAATACTCCGCTGATTCTATTATTAGATAATTATATCCTATTTTCCTCCCAATAGCAAGGGGCAAAACCGGGTTTTTTTCAGATTAAAAAAGTTTTTTCCAAACAGAGCCGAAGCCTTGCAGCTCCCGAGGCTCCGTAAAGTCCGAAAGGCTCAGCCGAAGAGTTCCCATAGGGGCAGTTCCGGCGCTTTCATGTGCAAGAGGCGCACAGTGAAGGCCCGCTCTCACGGCAATTCCCCTGTCTGCCAGTGCCTGTGCCAGCTCTCCACAGTCCCGACCCTCGATCCTTAGGGACAGCACCCCGATTTGTCCCCGACCCTTGTAAAGTCTCAGACCTTTTGTCCCCTCCAGCTCCTTGCACAGGAGCTTCATTAGTTCCTGCTCCTTTGCGAAAATATTCCCCGTTCCCCTTTTGCGGACATAGCGCAGTCCCTCCAGAAGTCCTGCAATCCCCCACACATTGTGGGTACCTGCCTCCAGACGGTCAGGAAGAAATTCCGGCATCTCACGGGATCGGGAGTTCCCTCCCGTACCACCGTAAAGGAGTGGTCTGCCCTCTGCAGCGCAGAGCAGGAGTCCCGTCCCCTGAGGGCCGTAGAGCCCCTTATGCCCCGGCATGGCTATGAAGGCCGCTCCGCTTTCACGGAGGGAAATCGGCAACACTCCCGCTGCCTGAGAAGCATCCAAGATCAGAGGGATCTCCCGCTTCCTACACAGCTCCCCTAAGTCCCCATAGGGCAGAACATAGCCGAAGACATTGGAGCAACAGTTGCACACCGCTACTTCCGCACCCTCACGGATCGCCTTCTCAAATTCCTCCAATGCGCCTTGGGGATCGAAGAGTTTCCGTCCCACTACCTGTATTTTTGCTCCTGAGGCCACCAAAGGCCTGAGCACCGCATTATGCTCATATCCTGAAATCACGACCCTTGTTCCCTCTCGGCAAAGAGAGGCAAGGGCAATATTCAGCCCGTGGGTAGCATTCTGGGTAAACACCACCTGCTCCGGCTCTGCATCAAAGAGTAAGCCTGCCTCCTTTCGGCAGTTATGAACGGTTTGTGCCGCCTGCATTGCCCACTTATGAGATCCCCTGCCCACACTGCCGCAGTTCTTCATTCCGTCAGACACAGCAGTATATACCGCCATAGGTTTCCGCAAGGTCGTAGCCCCGTTATCCAAATAAATGCCCTCGGCCTGCCTGCAAGCCCTTCTCCCACCCATCAAAAAGATCCCTCCATTCATAAACTGCCCGATCCGCCCTAACTAAGGCAGATCCCAATATCCTAAGGCCACCGAGCTTCCCCCCGAAGCCCCTCCTGCCGGTGTCTGTTTACCCTCAAGCATTATGATAAGGCAAGCTCCTTCATGTGACCCTTTTCCAACACATAGAGCCTCTCATAGCGACAATATCGGAGCATTTCTCGAACTGCACGAAACTGCCCCTCCTGCAAGACCAAGCAGAAGCCACAGCCCTCTCTCCGCAAGACCTCCGGCGCTCCCCGCGGTTTCAGATGCAAGCCTACCTCAGCCAGCTTTTCCGCCGCACCCATAGCCGAGGTCATAGACCGAAACATCACATAGTATTCCTTCACTGAAGTCACCTCCCCATTGCGCGCCTTCCCCTTCTCCCTTCTCTTTTCCGACCTCCCGGATCGTCCACAGGACGATTGCCCTCAGGAAAATGTCACAATCGATCAGATCGCCCCGACCTCGGCATATCCCTTTCTTCCCCCTGCCACAGAATATGCGATGGGATGAAATTTGTGCCTTTTTGACGAAAAATCTCTTAACTTCATACAAACTTAATATTTGCTTCCTTGATATCTTAATATTTACAAAGTAATATATAGATGTACACCATGAGTTTTCATTTTTCTCCTCTTTTTCTTTTTTCATTCCCCCTCTTTTCTTTTTCATTTTTCCATCTCCAATCAAGAACCGCAGGTCGTCCGGAAGGTGACCTGCGGCATTCTTTTTTTCTATTCCCCTTCGGATCTGTTTGTATGCTGTAGGACTAAGGGGAGACAGAAAAAGGAACTGCTTTTGATCCCTAAGGCGCTTTCCTTCTCGGTTTCGCTTAGGGAATGCAAGCAGTTCCTTTTTCTGTTTTCTTACGACCTACCGTCATCCAGAACCTTTCCGTCCTTGACTCTGAGGATCTTGTCACACTTCTCGATCGTGGTCAGACGGTGGGCAACGATGATCATGGTTTTATTACTGCCAAGAGTGTTGATGGCCTCCATGACAGCATTTTCTGTTTCGTTATCCAAGGAGCTGGTGGCCTCGTCGAAGAAGAGGATCTCCGGGTCACGGTACAAAGCACGGGCGATACCGATACGCTGTCTCTGTCCGCCGGAAAGGCGAACACCCCGTTCCCCGATCTCTGTACGCAAGCCATCCTTCAGGCTGCGGACAAAGTCCGCCAGTTGGGCATGCTCCAGGGCTCTCCATACTGCGGTCTCGTCGATTTCCGACTCCTCGATGCCGAGGGCAACATTTTTCTCAATGGTATCGTCTGTCAAATATATCGTCTGGGGAATATAGCCGATATGCTCCTTCCAGCTGTCATAATCCTCGTGGATATCCATAGAGCCGAAACAGATACGCCCCTTGTCCGGCTTCAGCAGACCGAGAATCAGGTCTACCAGAGTGGTTTTTCCTGCACCGGTAGCACCGACGATGCCTACAGAGCTGCCCTTTTGAATCTTGAGGCTGATATTTTCCAGAACAGGCTTCTCTCCCTCCGGGTAAGTAAAGGTGATATTCTCTACAGTGATATCCCCGTTGTGATGCTCGGCTCTGGGCTTCCTGCGACGCTCTTCGATGTCACGCTTCCGTTCCTCCATCTGGCGGTCGGATTCTGTCAGATCCTCATAAATGGCACGGAGGCAAGGCAGATGGTAGGTGATGCCGTTGATATGGGTATTGATGGCATTGGCTCTGGGCAGAAGTCTGACAGCCGCCACCGCAAAGGCAGACAGGGAGGGAACGACCTCTGCAAGATCCTCCCCTACAAAGATCTTATAAGCGATCACTCCCAGGATACTGATCATACATACTGTCTCAATGATCCGACCGGGAACAGCAGACAGCACGTGGTACTTCCTGCGACGGTCAACAAACTCACTGCCGGCCTGACGGTAAACCTCTGTAAAATAGGCCTCTCTGCCCATGATTTTAACTTCCTTGATGCCGCCCATCGCCTGATGTATGGCCTTGATCATTCTGGCGCCGTATTCACGGTTATGCTCCCCGGCTTTACGGATCAAACCTCGGACCACAAGGAAATAAAGAGCGGAGCACAGAGCCAAGCCTGCCAATATCGCCAGTGTCATGCCGGGATCCACCGCAAAGAGGAAGACCACAAGGATCACAATGATCAGCACATCGCTTACCAAAGCGAACATACTGGAAATAACATTGAAGGCACCGGAGACATCGGAATTCACATTACGAACGATCTGGGCAGTATTTCTCTGCAAATGGAAGGTATAGGGCTTGTGCATATAGCAGTGTACCATTCTGGCTCCCATGCGGATCTGATTCACGCTGAGAAAACGGACCCGTACATTGGTCACGAACAGGGCATAGCTGTTCTTCAGAATATATAGACCTATCATAGAGAAGGTCAAGATCAGCAGTACTCCCTTGGTATCCTGCTGACCAAAGAGCCTGCAAATCAATCTGTACCAGGAGGCCTCCTCCAGCTGATCCACCCGTGTCAAAATGGAAACGAAGGGCAGAATGAGAGAAATGCTGAAGAAATCCATAATCGTCTCTACAAACTGCATCAGGAAGATCCCTGCCATTTTCCATCTCTGCTTGCCGGTAAAGACATACCCGACCTGCTTAATCCATTCCATGCACCACACTCCTATCTTCTGTTCGGACAGAACATGTATACTCCAGTACAGGATATCACAGAAAAATCAAAAAGTAAAGTCAATTCCTATTGTAAATTTCCCATTTTTGCATTATAATAGAAGGTGAACATCTGTCTTTTGGAAAGGGAGGTCAGTTTGCCTATGATTTTTCTTTATATTCTCCTGGGCATTTTTGCCTTCCTGGGTTTGATCCTTGCCTTGCCGATCCACATCTGTATGCATTATGATCAGGAGGGAGGCTTTCAATTCCGTCTGAAGTTTGCCTGGATCCCTCTCGTTGACAGCAGTAAGGAAGTCCCGGTCAAGCCGAAGAAGGAGAAGAAAGAGAAAAAAGAACCCTCGGAAAAGGACGGGAAGAAGAAGGAGAAACAGAAGCGCTCTTCCTCCGGTGCTTCCTCGATTCTGGGCTTCCTCGGTCTGGAGGATATCGCAAGCATTGCCAATGCGAGGAAGGCTCTGGACGAAAAGGGTCTCCTGCTCCTGCTTTCCGATCTACGCTCCGCTGTAGGCGCTATTTTTGCCCGAATCGGAGAGCTGTTGGCCAGAGGTGTCTTCCAAGTATTCACCCTCCGTGTCACAGTGGGGGATACAGATGCCGCCGACTGTGCCATTAACTACGGTCGCTACTGCGCCATCATCTATCCTACCATCACCATGCTGGATTCTGCCATGACCTTCCGCAAGAGAACCGTAGACCTGCGCTGTGATTTTGCAGAGGAAAGCACAAGCATCTATTTTGACGGTCAACTGAGATACCGCCCCTGGAATTTCATCCAATTCCTCTGGGGCTTGATCATGAATTATCTAAAAAGGAGCGTAACATCATGAGCCAGCTTCTGAACATCTTTGAATTCACCACCACCCAGATCCGCGCCCTTGCCCAAGAGCAGTCTGTGGCGGACACCCCCATTGTGGTCGGAGATGTGACTCTGATCCCTATTTCCAAGCTGTCCTGCGGCTTTAGCTGTGGCGGCAGTGACCTGGCACAGAAGAAAGCCGCCGACGGTCTCATGGCAGGTGCGGGTGCAAAGGTCAACAAGACTCCCCTATCCTTCTTAGCTGTGCAGAACGGTCAGGTTCAGGTTCTCAGCGTCAGTGCCGAGGAAGTGAAGAAGAACGGCATCATGGGCGCCATCAAGCCTGTACTTTCCACATTGAAGGAAATGTCTGCTTCCAAAAAGGCCGCCAAAGCCGAAGCAGAAGCCCAGACCCAAGCTGCCACGGACAACGCCATTGCCCAATCCATCGCCCAGATCCCCGACAAATAAACAAGCCCAAAAGGACGGCCCCAAGTCTCCCCCTCCCCACAAGACCAGGGCCGCCCTTTTTAAATGGACAGTGATGCAAAAAGGCTGCTTCCTCCGCAGCCCAACGCCGCAGCAAGGAAACAGCCTTTTTCTCAAAATCTTAAGTCATCCGAGGATAAGTCACGGCTTTTGTATTGCCGTCAGCGATCCCACTCTTACAGTCCCAGACCCTTCTGGAGATTCACGACGAAGTCCTGGACGTTGGTGACGATGCCCTTGGCAGAGAGACTGCCACGGTCTGCCAGCTTATTGACCACGAACTCAGCTACGTCTACGCAGTAGAAGTAGATCTGACGAACAGTACCGTCGGGCAGGACACGGTAGGAGGGAGTCATGTTGCCGGTAGCAATGGTATGGAGCATAGTAGCCATGCAGATGACGGTGGTAGCATCTCTGACCTGATCACGCATTGCATTCTGTGCCTCGTAGACATCGCCGAAGACGGGAGGCAGGGGGCCGTCGTCACGGACAGAGCCGCCCAGAACATAGGGAACACCGCACTTCTCGCAGGAATAGATGATGCCGTTGTCGATCTTCTCTTCCTCGATGAACTTCTTCACACTGCCGTGATAGCGGACACGGTTGATGAGATCCAGATGGTTGTAATGTCCGTTGGGCATAGACTCCTGGGTATAGATATCCTGACCCAGAGCAGTGCCGAGATAAGCACCCTCCAGATCGTGGGTAGCCAGAGCATTACCTGCCAGAACTGCGTGAGCGTAGCCGTTTTCGATCAGCTTGCTCATAGCACGTCGGGCATCTGCGTCAAAGGAGAAAGCCGGTCCGAGAACCCAAACGATCTTGCCGTGATCCTTCTCATACTTCAGCAGCTCGTAGATCTCGTCATAATCCTTGGAGAAAGCGGTCTCACGGGAACGGTTCTGACGGAAAGCGAAAACATCGCCCTGTGCCTTCTGCTCATTGAAGCCATTGGCATGGACATAGATGCCATCCTCACAGTTCTCGGTTCTGCCGGTGACGACCAGATCGCCCTTGTACAGGTTACGGAACTCCAGAACATGGATCTTGCCATCCTTATAAACAGGGACACAGTCCATGCGGCTCTCCTCAGCCATGATCCACCGGCCGTCTATCTTGAAATACTCAGGGAAAATGCTCAGTGCGTGATACTGCTCCGGAGCAACGCCGTCAAAGGGTGCGGGAAGCAGAACTGCATTGGGGGCATTCACAAATTGCTCTTGGGTAAAATCAGGTGCGGTGTACTTTTTCAGTTGAAACATTAAAATATGCTCCTTTCTATTTGATCCTACAGAGAGTATACCTTATTTTTGTTCTATTTGCAATATGAATTTTCAGATATTTCTGAGAAAGGAGGGATCTTCCTCCCTATGGAAGCCATTAGCATCGGCATTTTCGCTCAGGTAGATGCCGGAAAAACCACACTCTCCGAAGCATTGCTCTATTTTAGCGGCAGCTTGAAGAAAATAGGACGGGTAGATCACGGCAATGCCTTCCTGGATACCCATGCCATTGAGCGGGCCAGAGGCATCACCGTTTTTTCCAAAGAAGCCCGCTTCGCCACAGCCAACCGTTCCTTTACCCTTCTGGACACTCCGGGACATGTAGATTTTTCCCCGGAGGCGGAACGGGTCATGCAGGTGCTGGACTATGGCATCCTGCTGATATCCGGCACAGACGGAGTACAGACCCATACCGAGACCCTGTGGAAGCTCCTGCGCCGTTATCACATTCCTACCCTCATATTCTTTAACAAAATGGATCTCCCCGGCGCAGAACGGCAGAGGCTTCTTGCCGATGTCCGAAAACACCTCAGCGATCATTGTGCCGATGTCACAGACCCGGAAACCCTGGCTATGTGTGACGAGACGCTTCTGGAGCAGTACCTGACAGAAGGAGACCTCTCTCTGCAGGCGATTGCCCCCTTCGTGGCAGAGGAGAAGCTCTTCCCCTGCTTCTTTGGCTCAGCTTTGAAATTAGAAGGTGTGCAAGAGCTTCTGACCGCTTTGGACAAGCTGACCCAAGGCAGAAGCTATCCGGAAGCCTTCTCTGCCAGAGTCTACAAGATATCCAGAGATCCCTTGGGAAATCGTCTGACCCACTTGAGGATCACAGGAGGCAGTCTCAAAGTCCGCACCCCCATTTCCTATAAAGATACAGAAGAAAAAATTACCCAGATCCGTCTCTATTCCGGCACAGCTTACACCGTGGCAGACACTGTCACCGCCGGTCAGGTCTGCGCTGTCACAGGTCTGAGTCGGAGTCTTCCAGGAGACTGTCTGGGGGAGGAAGATCACAGTACGCCTCCCCTATTGACCCCGGTCATGACCTACGGTCTGCTGTTGCCTCCCGGTACAGATGAGCGTAGCGCTCTTTTGAAGCTCAAGGAATTGGAGGAGGAAGATCCCCTTCTGCGCCTTGTCTGGGATGAACGTCTCCGACAGATCCGCATGCAGCTTATGGGACAGGTGCAGATCGAGGTTCTCAGAACCTTGATCCGTGACCGCTTCTCTCTGGAGGTCAGCTTTGACAGAGGCAGAGTGTCCTATCGGGAAACCATCGCCGCCCCTGTGGAAGGTGTGGGACATTTTGAACCTCTGCGGCACTATGCAGAGGTACACCTGATTTTAGAACCCCTTCCCCGTGGCAGTGGACTTGTTTTGGATACTGTCTGTCCGGAAGACAGCTTGGATCGGAACTGGCAGAGACTCATTCTGACTCACCTTTTGGAAAAGACCCATTTAGGTGTCCTCACAGGCTCTCCCATTACGGACATGAAGCTGACCCTTGCCGCAGGGCGCGCCCATTTGAAGCATACGGAAGGCGGTGACTTCCGACAAGCCACCTACCGAGCAGTCCGTCAGGGTCTCATGCAGGCAGAAAGCATTCTGTTAGAACCTATCTACCGCTTCAAGCTCACTGTCCCCGGCTCCCAAATCGGAAGAGCCATCAATGACATCCGTCTCATGGGCGGTGAATTTTCCTCCCCGGAGGAGGAGGGGGAGAATATGGTACTGGAAGGTACTGCCCCTGTGTCGGAAATGCAGGACTATATGGCACAGGTAGTGTCCTACACCCGTGGCAAGGGTAAGCTCCTGTGTACTCAGGCAGGCTATGCCCCCTGTCACAATGCCGATCAGGTGATCGAAGCCACCGCCTACGACCCTGAGGCAGATACTCTGAACAGCCCGGACTCCATCTTCTGCTCCCACGGAGCAGGGATCAATATTAAGTGGAACGAAGTCCCCAATCACATGCATCTGGAATCCGTCCTGAAGCCCAAGCGAGACCCTACACCAAGACTCCGTACAGGCAATCTGGATCTGGATGAGAAAGAACTGCAAGCCATTATGGATCGGGAATTCGGCCCGGATAAACGAGTGCTTTACCGCCCCCCTGCCCCTGTGCAGTCCAAAGAGATCCACCTCGCCCCACCCAAAAAGGATTACCTCATTGTGGACGGCTACAACATGATCTTCGCCTGGGAGGGATTGCGAGAACAGGCCAAAACCGATATCGACGGTGCTCGTGATCGGCTGTTGGACATTTTGGGCAATTACCGAGGCTTCCGTGACTGCGAGCTTGTGGTCGTTTTCGACAGCTACCGTGTCAAAGGAGGCATAGGCTCCAAGACCAAACACAAGGAACTTCGCATCGTCTACACCAAGGAGCAGGAAAGCGCCGACCTTTATATCGAGACCCTTTTGGGACAGATCGGCAGGAACTACCGTGTTCGTGTAGCCACCTCCGACTCTATGATCCAGCTCTCTGCCCTGCGAGCCGGCACCCTCCGTGTTTCCGCCCGTGAGCTATTGGACGAGATCGAACGCACCAACGCCTCCATCGCCCAAATCATCCGCAATCTCAAAGAAGAATCCAAACGAGCCTCCATCCACGAAACACCCCTCAAAAAGCTAAACACTCTAAAATAATCCCCTCCAAATTTCCGTTGCTCGCTCCTTTGTCCCTGCTCTGCCCCCCTGACTCCCTCTCCCGTAAAGAAAGTCAAGAGCTGTACACAGATTGCAAAATGCCCGATCAACCGCAATTGGAAGTATTGTCCCCTGCATGAATTACTTTGAAAGGAAATCCGTTATGAAGACCATTACCTTAGGTTCTACTCATATTCTTACCCCTCAGAATGCTTTCGGTGCTCTGCCTATGCAGAGGATCAGCCATGAGGCCGCTGTCCGCCTTGTCCGTGCTGCCTATGATGGGGGCATGCGCTTCTTTGACACCGCCAGAAGCTACTCCGACAGCGAGGAAAAGCTGGGCATGGCTTTCGGTGGAGATTGGAAGGATATCGTTCTTGCCACCAAGACCCACTCCAAAACCCCGGAGGAATTTTGGCAGCACTTAGAGACCTCCCTTTCCCTCCTCCGGCGAGACTACATCGACATCTATCAGTTCCACTGTGCAGGACAGTGCTACCGCCCCGGTGACGGCACCGGCATGTATGAAGCCATGTTAGAGGCAAAGGCACAGGGAAAGATCCGTCACATCGGCATCACAACCCACAAGATCGGTGTTGCAGAGGAAGCCATCTCTTCCGGTCTCTACGAAACGCTCCAGTTCCCCTTCAGCTATCTGTCCACAGAACGTGAGCTTGCTCTGGCAGAAAAGTGTCGCCAAGCCAATATGGGGCTGATCGCCATGAAGGCCCTGGCCGGTGGCCTCATCACCAATGCTCCTGCCGCCTTCGCCTTCATTGCCCAATACGACAATGTTCTCCCCATCTGGGGTATCCAGAAGGAAAGGGAGCTTGCAGATTGGCTCAGCTTCTTCCGGGAAGAGGCTCAGATGAATGAGGATATCACCGCCTTCATCCAAAAGGAGCGAAAAGAGCTCACCGGTGATTTCTGCCGTGGCTGTGGCTACTGTATGCCCTGCCCCGCCGGCATCGAGATCAACAATGCCGCCCGTATGTCCCTGATGCTCCGCCGCGCTCCCTCCGCCGCCTGGCTCACCGAAGCCTGGCAGGAGAAAATGGCAAAAATCGATTCCTGCCTGACCTGCGGTCAGTGCCTCAGCCGTTGCCCCTATGAGCTCAATACCCCGGAGCTTCTCAAGCGCAATCTCCAAGACTACCGCCAAGTCCTCTCCGGTCAAACCAAAGTCTGATAAAACAGGGCTATGAAAAAGTCCCTTTGCCAAATGCGTATATCTTACCAATACAGCCCCACAAACA
>JAFOZC010000199.1 GCA_017391305.1 Oscillospiraceae bacterium
AATTGCAAGAACTACCAGAGGACTTGTTGCGCGTTTGAAATATGCATTGAAGGAATGTCCGCGATCTTCCAAGAAACCACCTCCACAGATTATTTTGTCATGCCGGTAAGATTGTTGCCTCTGTATGGTCACAGCATCTGTCACGGTATTAGTATAGCACAGGTTTTTGTGTGTGTCTATATATATTTCATTACTATTTATAATAATTGCTTTCAAAGCACGAAGCTTAAGGACAGACTTGCTATGTGCAGGACAAAGGGTCGATTCCGTATAATTCGGGTTTTCTGCATCAAATTCAAAGGTTATTTATCCTTTTCTTCTTCAAAAATATAACTTTTCACAGCAAGACAGAGAACCGTCCCCCTGTCCTGAAGCTTTGGCTTTTTGTTGTGTGAGCTCAGGCCTTTCTCTCTTCCAAGGCCTTTCTGGTAACCTCGTAGGCCTGTTCCAGATGGGGCAGGGGGAGGGTGGTGACGGGGCTTGCGGTGAGGAGGGTGAGGAGGTGGCGGAGAAGGGCGGGATTTTTGGTCAGCAGAGGGCCTGTCATGTGAGTAGCGAAGCAATTTTTCTCCCAAAGACCTTCAGGGCCTTTGTCTGTATCGTTGCCGAAGCCCATAGACAGGTGGAAGAGGGGGGTGTGGACGCCGGTGATCTTACTGCACTTGTTCATGAAGCCCACGACAGGCTCGGTGGTCAGATCACAGCTTCCCAGGCAATCGCCCAAGATCCGTCTACTGCCTTCGGTGCTTTCAAAGGGGAAAAGCTCCAGACCTTCGAATACCTTCCCATTGCTGTCTGTGATGCGTTTCCCCAAGAGGGGGAAGGAATTGCCGGTGAACAGGAGGATCTTGCCTGCTTCATAGGCGGCCTTCAGGTCTCCTGCATAGGGGCGAAGAGCTTCCAGTGCCAGCTTTTGCTTCCGTTCTGTGCCTGCGCCCATGAAAATGAGGTCGTATTGGGAGAAGCTCAGGGCTTCTCCTGCCTTGGCCTTTCGGAGCTCTACGGTGTGACCCAGCTCTGTCAGACAGCGCTCCAATACAAGGATGTTGGCATATTCTCCGTAGAGATTCATGAGATCGTCAAATAAATGCAGAATTTTCATGTTTCGTACCTCACTTTACCGTTACGTTAGACAGGAACTTCATGCGGTCGGAGAAGCAGGTCACGGCATAGACCTGCTCACTGCCCTTGTTACGCAGCTCCTCACAGGCGGCATCAATATCCGGGAAGACACGGATCTTACCGGGAGACACTTGGGAGAAGCTCAGGCGCAGAGCAAGGTCATTGCAGTACTTGCCGCAGAGATAGACCTGTTTTACACAGGGATCTTCCAGCCAATCAAAGTGGATATCCCACAGCCAAGAGGTCTCGCTGGTGAAATACTTGCGACTGACGGCATCAACGATGACCACAACGGTGCAGGGCTTTTTCTCCATGACCGCATAGCGGAAGGACATATCGTAGGATACGGAGTTCTCATGCTTAGAGATCAGGAAGGTGCCGGGATGCTCCCCTAAGGTGAAGGAGATCAGTCTGCCGTTTTTCAGAATATAATTACTCATAACCTGTGCTGCCACTTCTCCGGGGATGCCCACCTCGTGGCAGACAGCGTAGGTGGCGAGGATGTTGTAGATATTATAAATGCTTCGGAAGGCAAGGGAAATGGTATCCTTGCCGTTAATGACGATACGGCTTTCCTCCAAATTCAGATCGGTGACGGAATAGGCGGTATCCTGACGCTTCAAGCCACAGGAGGGGCAAGAGAATTTGCCGATGTGGTTGTAGTGGTAATAGTCATACTCCATGGTCTTGCCGCAACGGGGACAAACAGCACCGTCGTGGTAAGCTCCGTGGAAGATCTCGCTGTCATATTGGTTATGCTCCAGACCGAACCAGACCACATTGTCCCGATCCTGTCCGAAGAGGGAGAGCTGGGGATCGTCTGCATTCAGGAGGAGCTTGGTGTCCGGGAAAACACTTTCCTCAATGGCATGGAAGACCCATTCCGGGTGAGCGTTACGGGTAAGCTGATCCCGATAGAGGTTGGTCATGACGTAATGGGTGGGGTGGAACCACTTGAAGGTGAACTTGGCATAGCGCTCGTCGGATTCGATCAGGAGGATGTCCTGCTTCATTTTGCCGGACCAGGTGCAGGAGTTCAGGATCATGGTGGTGACACCCTCGATCTGGTTAGAGCCCTCGGCATTATAGGCGATGGTTTTTCCCCCGGCCTTGAGGACGGAGGCGATCATTTCCACAGTGGAGGTCTTGCCGTTACTGCCTGTGACAGCGATGATCACAGGGGGCTTTTGGATGCGGCGGAGAATATCGGGGCAGACCTTGAGAGCAAAGCCACCGGGAAGACTGGTACCCTTGCCCATGAGCTTGCCCACAACAGTGAGGATGCGACAGATTAGGATTGCAAGAAATTTTCTCATTTGTATCATTCCTTTCTAAAGAACGGACATTATAGCATAGAAGTTCCCATCATGCAAGCATATTTAGGAATTCTTCTTCTGTCAGAACGGGGATGCCCAGATCATTGGCCTTTCGGAGCTTGCTTCCGGCATTTTCTCCTGCTACGACATAGTTGGTTTTCTTGGAAACAGAGCCGGAGGCTTTCCCACCGAAGGCTTCGATTTTCTCTGTGGCTTCCTCACGGGTGAAGAGGGACAGAGCCCCTGTGAGGACAAAGGTCAGACCGGCAAAGCGCTGATCCTCGGAAGCCTTGTTTCCTTGGAAATTTACCCCTGCCAGACGGAGTCTGTCGATCATATGACGGCTCTGGGGATCGGAGAACCATTTCACAATGCACTGTGCGGTAATGGCACCGATGTCCCGAAGCTCGGTCAGTGTGGCTTCCTCTGCGGTCATAAGCTCGTCCAAGGTGGGGAAGCTCTTTGCCAGAAGCTTGGCGGCCTTCTCTCCAACCTGACGGATGCCCAGACCATAGATCAGACGGTTTAACTCCCGACCCTTGGCGGCCTGAATGGAGGAATAGAGATTTTGTGCTGCCTTGGAGCCACTTTTCCACAGGCTCTTCAGATCCTCCACGGTGAGATAGAAGATGTCTGCGGGGGAATGGATCTTTCCGGCGGCAATGAGCTGATCCACGATGGATTCGCCCAAGCCCTCGATGTCCATAGCCCCCCGAGAGACGAAGTGGGCAATGTTCCGACTGAGCTGGGCGGGACACTCTGCACCGGTACAGCGCAGGGCGGCACCGTCCTCGTCCCGTTCCGTTTTCGCACCGCAGACGGGACAGTGATTCGGCAGAAGATAGGGGACAGCTCCCTCCGGTCGTTTCTCCCGAACCACCTCCAATACCTCGGGGATGATCTCTCCGGCCTTGCGGATGCGGAGGGTGTCACCGATGCGGATGTCCTTGTCCGTGATAAAGTCCTGATTGTGTAAGGTGGCATTGGTCACGGTAGTCCCTGCCAGACGGACGGGGCTGACCACTGCCTTGGGGGTCAGGACACCGGTTCTGCCTACCTGTACCACGATCTCCCGAAGGACGGTTTCCTTGATCTCCGGGGGATATTTGAAGGCGCAGGCCCAGCGGGGGAATTTGGAGGTACTGCCCAAAATGCTTCGCCCGGAGATGCTGTCTAACTTCACAACAGCTCCGTCAATGTCGTAGGGCAGGTCGTAACGGTGATCGCCGATGCTGTCAATGGCTTGACAGACCTGTTCCAAGCTGTCACAGAGGGTGTAGGGAACGACCTTGAAGCGACGGCTTTTCAAATAGTCCAGACTTTCTCTGTGGCTTTGGAAGCTGAGATCCTCGGCAAGCTGAATGTTGAAAATCAGGATGTCCAGCTTTCGTTGAGCGCAAATGTTGGGATCTAACTGTCTCAGACTTCCTGCGGCGGCATTTCTGGGATTGGCGAAAAGGGGCTGGCCCTGCTGTTCCCGTTCCTCATTGAGCTTCTCAAAAACGGCCCGAGGCAGGAAGACCTCTCCACGGACAATGAGACGGGAGGGGGCATCGGGGATCTCCATAGGGATGGAGCGGATGGTCTTCAGGTTCTCTGTCACATCCTCACCGATCTGCCCGTCTCCGCGGGTAGCTCCACGGAGGAAGCGGCCTTCCACATATTCCAGCGCCACAGACAGACCGTCGATTTTCGGCTCAACGGAATACAGAGGCTGAGGGATGCTCTGGCAGAGCCTTTGGTGGAATTCCGCCACCTCCTCCTGAGAGAATACATCCTGCAGGCTCTCCAGGGGAACAGGGTGCTCCACTTTCTCAAAATGACTCAGAGCCTGCCCCCCCACACGCTTGGTGGGGGAGTTGGGGGAAGCAAATTCCGGGTATTGAGCCTCTAATTCCTCCAACTGCCGCAGAAGTCTGTCATATTCAAAATCAGCCATGGTAGGGGCATCTAAGACGTAATATTCATAATTGGCTTGCTCTAATTGCTTTGTGAGAGCAAGGATGGTTTCTTTTGGATTCATGGTCTATCCTCCATACCGAAATAGGTTGTGGGAACGGTGCCTACGATCACGGTTTCTGCCGCTAAAACTGCGGAATCCACAGGGATCTCCAGCGTTCCCGACCAGGTGAGCACAGTGACTCTCACATGGATGTCGATGGTAATACGGTGCAGGGTCTGGTTGATCCCTGCCTGTTCAAATTCGTTGCGGAACACCGCATCGGAGCTTCTCACCGCAATGACCCGAACAGGAACAAAGGGCCCCTTGCCGGAGAAAAATTCCGGGAAGATCACACTGCCGACGGGAATACTCAGCTCCTCGGTGGAAAGACCCGTAAGCATCCGATCCGCTTGGGCGAGAACAGAGGTCTTCAGACGGTTGATCTCCGCTACATTGGTTCGGACAGCGGTGACATTTCCTTGGCGATCTTTGTCTATGGAGATCATTTTCTCATAAGAGATCTCTCCGACACTCAGCATTTGGGCTATGGCGGCGTTGATCACATCGCTGGCCTGATTATCTACCTGCGTGCAGATCAGCTTCTCTGCCATAGGTGCAAGATGACTGCGGAAGACTAAGCTTAGGATGCCCGTGACCGTCAAAGTGATAGCAAGGAATAAACGAAATTGATTCCGTCGTTGTAGTGGCATAGAATCTCACCTCGTAGATATCTATGCAAGAGGAGGGGTAAGAATACCCACAGCCTCTATGGCCGGGAAGGGGAAAGGGTAGTGTTTTCTACTGCCGAGAGGAATCACAGCTTCTTCATCCGTTGGGAGGCGGTGATGGCCATGAGGTGCTTCGTACCCACTTGGTCAAAGGCGATCTCCAGCATGGCATCCTTCCCGGTAGGGAGGACGGAGAGGATCATGCCTTGGCCGAAGGTATTGTGGTAGACCATGTCTCCCTTTCGGTAGTCGGGATAGGAAGCGCCGGAGGGCTTGCTTTGGGCTGTGGGAACGGAGGGCTTCTTCTTGGGGGAGGCGCTGTAGGAGGCGAAGGGGGAGCTGTAGCTGGGTTCGGTGGGGTCAACTGCTTCCACATAGCCTCCGTAGACTCCGCTACGGCTCCTGCCATAGGAGCTTGCTGAGTTATCTCCGGGGCTGACGGAGTATCCGCTGTTTTTGTGATAGCCGTAGCCGCTATAGTCATTGTAGCCTCCGTAGGCATGGGGGCTCTTCATCTGCTCCATAAGCCCGGGAGGGATCTCTCGGAGGAAGCGTGACGGCATGTTGGAGGAGCTGCGACCGTACAGCATACGCTGTTTGGCAGAGGTCAGGGTCAGCTCTCGCTTGGCTCTGGTAATGGCAACATAGCACAGGCGGCGTTCCTCCTCCATCTCCGCATGCTCTCCGATACATCTTAGACTGGGGAAGAGACCCTCCTCCATGCCGATCAGGAAGACTTTGGGGAATTCCAGACCCTTTGCCGCATGCATGGTCATCATGACCACTGCGTCGGCCTCTTGGTCGTATTGCTCAATATCCGTGTACAGAGCGATCTCCTCCAGGAAACCGCTTAAGGTAGGCTCGTCGGTGCTTTCGACATAGGTGACAAGGGAGGATTTTAATTCCTGTACGTTTTCCAGACGGTTGCGGTTCTCCACATCGTCCTTCTCACTGAGCATGGCAAGGTAGCCTGTACGTTGCAGCAGCTCTTCGTAAAAATCGGGAAGGGGCATGCTTTGGGCAAGGTCGGCACATTCCTCTATTAAAATGGTGAAATTCATCAGCTTCCCGGCGGATTTCTCCAGAGCGGGATAATTGTAGGGGTCGGAGATCACATTGTACAGGGGGACAGAGGCGGCGGTGCTCTGGCGCTCAATGGTTTCCAGAGTTTTCGCACCGATGCCTCGGGGAGGCTGGTTGATGATCCGCTTCAGCCGCAGATCGTCGGCTCGGTTGTTGATGAGCCACAAATAGGCCAGCATATCCTTGACCTCGGCGCGGTCAAAGAATCGGGTGCCGCCTATGATACGGTAGGGGATGCCGGATTGCTTGAAGGCTTTTTCCACCGCATTGGATTGGGCATTGGTACGGTACAGCACCGCATAATCTCGGAAGCCCTTCCCCAAGGGACAGCTATTGAGGATCTGATCTGCAATAAAATGGCTCTCGTCATTCTCACTGAGGGCTTCGTAGTGGAGCAGGGGCTGACCGGTGCCGTTGTTCGTCCAGAGCTTCTTGCCCTTTCTGCCACGGTTGTTGGAGATCACGGCATTGGCGGCATCCAAAATGGTTTGGGTGGAGCGATAATTCTGCTCCAGTCGGATCAGACGGGTACCGTGATACTGGTTCTCAAAGCTGAGAATGTTTTCGATCGTTGCTCCACGGAAGCGGTAGATGCTCTGGTCATCGTCACCTACTACGCAGATGTTCTCATAGCCCCCGGCAAGGAGAGATGTCAGAAGATACTGCAGACGGTTGGTGTCCTGATACTCATCTACCAGAACATAGCGGAATTTCTTCTGATAAAATTCCCGTACATCCTCGTATTGTTGCAGTAGCTCTACGGTCAGCAGGATGATGTCGTCAAAATCCAAAGCGTTGCTGTTCTTCAGACGACTTTGGTATTCGGCATAGATTTCTCCGATCCGCTTGAAACGGTAGTCATCCCCCATGTCAAAGGCGAAGCTTTGGGGGCTTTGCTGTTTGTCCTTGGCAGAGGAGATCATGGATAGGACATTCTTGGGAGGGAAGACCTTTTCGTCCAAATTCCGCTCCTTGAGGATATCCTTGATCACACGCTCGGAGTCACCGCTGTCATAGATGGTGAAATCCTGATTGTAGCCCAAGCGGTGAATATCCCGTCTCAGGATGCGACAGCAGGCAGAGTGGAAGGTCATTGCCCAAACATCCTGCCCTCGGGGGCCCAGCATGGCAGCCAGACGGTTCTTCAGCTCGTTGGCGGCCTTGTTGGTGAAGGTGATGGCGATGATCGACCAGGGGTCTGCGGGATACAGACGGCAGAGGGCATCGGCTCTTGGGCCGTTGTCAGCCTTGGGATAGGCTACTTGGGCCTCTAAGAATTCCACATCCTCCTTGGTGATCTCCGCAGGGATCTCCGGGGAATCGGAGCCACAGCCGAAGCGCAGGAGGTTGGCGATGCGATGGATGAGCACGGTGGTCTTGCCACTGCCTGCCCCTGCCAGCAGGAGCAGGGGGCCCTCTGTGGCAAGAACAGCCTCTAACTGCCGACGATTCATGTTTGCAAACTGCCCGGCTATGTAGGCCCTTCGGGCAGCGAGAAATCGCTGTTCATAATTACGGTCCATAGATATTTCTTCTTCTTTCATAAGATCTGTGATCAGGTGATTCGTTCTGTGTACATACACTATTATTCTATTACATTTTCCTCAAGAAAGAAAGAGATTTTTTAAAAAAATTCCTCTCCGTAAGGAAAAAATCCGTTTTTGCGGAGAATATTGGAAAAACGGAGCAGTTTCCCAAATATCTATTGAAGCTTTGAGGGAAATAAACATAAGGGAGGAACGGAAAAATAGGGGTGGACTTTTTGGGGCTTATGGGATATACTGTGGGTCGTGAAATTTTTGCGGAAAGAGATGTGAGTGGTGTTGCTTCCGAATCGGAGAGAATGGTTTGACAGCAAGGAATTTGAGGAGCGCTATCATTGCGAGCTTCCTTTAGGGGCTTTTGTGGGGGAGAAGGGGAGCTTGTTTCGGCTTTGGGCGCCTACGGCGGAGACGGTGAGCCTGTTCCTCTATGAAAGTGGGGACGGGAGCTCTGCGACCTGCCAATATGCTATGGAAAATCAGGGAAGAGGACTTTGGAGCTTTGAGACCTCTGAGATATTGGAGGGGCTGTATTATGACTATCT